>CAHJXF010000045.1 GCA_903644065.1 Betaproteobacteria bacterium | reverse complement strand
GGTGACCAGCCGGCGCCGCGCCGGCACGCCGATGGCGCGCGCGCGGACCGGGTTGTCGCGCAGGGTCCGCAGCGACAGGCCGTACGGCGAGTCGATCCACGACCGCGCGGCGACGAACAGCACGAGCACGACGCCGAAGGTGTAGCCATAGGCGACGCGGCCGTACAGGTCGAAGCCGAACACGCCGAACACCTTGCCCATCTCGACGCCCTGCAGGCCGTCGACGCCGCCCGTGATCGCGGTCGCGCGGTTGGCGATCTCGTACAGCAGCGACGCGACGCCGAGCGTGATCATCAGGCGGGCGAGGTCGCCGCTTCGCAGCACCAGGAAGCTGGTCGCCCAGCCGACCGCGCCGGCGGCCAGCGCGGCGGCGACCAGGCCGCTGAACGGCTCGCCCCAGCCGTACTTGGCGAGCAGCCCGGCGGTATAGGCGCCGACTCCGAAGAACGCCGCATGGCCGAGCGTGACGATGCCGGCGTAGCCGAGGATCAGGTCGAGCGACAACGCGAACAGGCCGGCGATCAGCACCTGCGACGCGAGCAGCAGGTTCTGCGGGAACACGAAGCCGGCCGAGCCGACCGCGATCCAGAACACGACCTCGATCGGGTGCCAGCGCTCGCGGGCGGCGATGCGCTCGACCGGCGACGCGGCAGGGACCGGCTTCATCGGCCGCGCGCGCCGGTCGACAACGGCCTGCGTCGACGGCGGTCGCTCACCGGGCGCGTCGCGCGAACAGGCCGCGCGGGAACAGCGCCAGCAGCACGATCATGACGAGGTAGATCACGAACGCGCCGATCTGCGGCGCGTAGTACTTGCCCGAGACATCGGCGACGCCCAGCAGCAGCGCGGCGACCAGCGTGCCGACGATGGACCCCGGTCCGCCGACCACGACGACGAGCAGGAAGTACACGAGGTAGCGCTGCGCGAAGTTGGGGTCGAGGCCGAGCACGTCGATGCCGAGCGCGCCGCCGAGGGCGGCCAGCCCGCCGCCGATCGCGAAGGTGGCCTGGAACACGCGTTCGACGCGGATGCCCATCGCCGCGGCGACCGCCTGGCGATCGACCGACGCACGGATGCGCGCACCGAAGCGCGTACGTTCCAAGCCGAACACCAGCGCCAGCGTGACGACGACGCCGGCTGCGAGCAGGAACAGGCGGTAGCGCGACAGTTCCACGCCGGCCACGTCGAGCCGCCCCTGCAGGACGTCGGGCAGCACCACCGGCTGCTGCTGCGAGCCGAACACGAAGATCGCGACGGCGGTGGCCACGAACAGGATGCCGACGGTCAGCAGCACCTGGTCGAGCGGCCCGCGCCGGTACAGGTGGCGGTACAGCGCGCGTTCGAGGACCAGGCCGAGCACGGCACCGGCCGCGAACGCGAGCGGCAGCGCGACGAAGAAGTCGACCTCCCAGCGCCGCGCCAGCGTCGCGACGAGATAGCCGCCGGTCATCGCGAAGACGCCGTGGGCGAGGTTGATGAAGCGCATCAGTCCCATCGTCACCGACAGCCCGACCGAGATGAGGAACAGCAGCATCCCGTAGGCGAGGCCGTCGAAGAGGACGCCGAGAGTGGTGGTCATCGAGCGACGTGGTTCCTCGAGCGCATCGGCGAAGCGGAACGCTGCGGCACGAGACCCGGCATCGTCGGCCCCGCGCAGGTGGGGACCGAGCGTCGTTCGCAGGACCGCGCGACGGCGCCGGGTCGCTGCCTGCGCGCGGACGACCGTTGGGCTTTGCAGAGCATCGGGGCGGTCGGCGAAGCGATTACTTGACCGCCTCCTTCCCCGGATCCTTCACGTTCGGCGTCGTGAAGAACTCCACGTTGTAGAGCTTGCCGTCGACGCGCCTGACCTCGCGCACGTAGACGTTCTGCGTCACGTCGCGGGTATCGGTCTCGATCTCGATCGGGCCGCGCGGGCTGGCGATCTTCATGCCCTTGATCAAGGCCATCGCCTTGTCCGCGTCGAGGTTGCCGTTCAGCTGCCGGACGACCGAATAGATCATCGCCATCGCGTCGTAGCCGCCCACCGCCATGAAGTTGGGCCGGTGGCCCGGGTCGATCGCCGCGTAGGCCGCGATGAACGCCTTGTTCTCCGGCGACACGTGCGCGGCCGAGTAGTGATGCGTCGTGATCACCCCCAACGCATTGGCGCCGAGCGCGTCGATCACGCCGTCGTCGGTCATGTCGCCGGTCGCGATCAGCTTAATGCCGGCGGCGGCGAGCCCGCGCTCCGCATAGGCCTTCATGAAGCCCACCGCGGACTCGCCGGCCGGCACGAACACGAAGACCGCGTCGGGCTTGCTGTCCTTGATGCGCTGGACGAAGGGGCCGTAGTCGGGGTTGGTCAGCGGCATGCGCACCTCGCCGACGATCTGGCCGCCCTGTGCGGTGAAGCTCTTCTTGAACGCCGCCTCCGCGTCGTAACCGGGCCCGTAGTCGGCCACCGCGCTGTACACCTTGCGGATACCGTTCTTCCAGGCCCAGTCGCCGAGCGGCGCCGTGACCTGAGGCAGGGTCATCGACACGCGCGTCAGGTAGGGCGACTTGGTGGTGATGATCGACGTCGCGGCGTTCATGATGATCGTGGGCTTCTTCGCCTCGGTGACGATGGGCGCCACGGCCAGCGCGTTCGGCGTGAGGCCGAAGCCGGCGATGAAGTCCACGTTGTCCTTGACGACCAGCTCCTGCGCGAGGCGCTTCGACACGTCGGGGGCCGGCCCGCCGACGTCGCGCACGATGAGCTCGATCTTCCGCCCGGCGACGGTGTCGCCGTGCTCCTTGATGTAGGCCCGGGCGCCGGTCGTCATCTGCTGGCCGAAGTCGGCGAACGCGCCGGTCATCTCGGCGATGACGCCGACCTTGATCGGGTCGGCGGCCGTCGCGGCGGCGAAGGGCACGGCGGTCAGCAGCGCGAGGGCGAGGCAACGGCGGATCGAGTGCATCGGGTCTCCTGGAAAGCGTGATCGGGGCAGCGGGGCCGGCGGGCGCCGCGGTCGGGCGAAGCGAACACTAGCGGGGTCGTCCACGGCCGGCCATAGGGCGCTGTACCGAGACCCGCTGTACCGAGACCCGGGTCGACGCAGACGCGCGTCGCTGTCGGTCTTGATCAGAAATCGAAGAACACGGTCTCGACGGTCGGACTCGCCTGCAGCGTCAGCGTCCATCGATAGCACCGGTCGCCGTCCGCGGCGGCGACGAGCGTGGGGCGGCGTTCCGGCGGCACCCGCCGCAGCACGAAGTCCTCCGCGTTGGCCGCCGCCTCGTCCGCGAAGTAGAGCCGTGTCGACAGGTGCTTCAGCAGTCCGCGCGCGAAGAACGCGACGACCAGGTGCGGCGCCTGCAGCGTTCCATCGGGCGCCGGGACGCGACCGGGCTTCACCGTCGTGAAGCGAAAACGACCGTCGTCGCCGGCGGGCAGGCGACCGAAGCCGTCGGCGCCGCGCGCCGTCTCGTCGAGACCCGAACGCACGTCGTGCGGATGGGCGTAGCGTCCGGCGGCGTCGGCCTGCCAAATCTCGAGCATGCCGTCCGCCGAAGCCCGGCCGTCGCCGTCGACCACCCGGCCCTCGACGACGATGCGGCCCGGCTGGTCGACGCGGCCGTCGAAGGTGAGGTCGCTGCAGTCGCGCGGAGCGAGCCCGATGTGCAGGTACGGGCCGACGGTCTGCGAGGTGGTGGCATGCCGCGTCGCGCGATCAGGTAACGACGGACCCGGCGACGACGGACCCGGCGACGACGGGTTCGGCGACGGGCTCATGTGCCGTCCATCGGCGTCTGGTCGCGGCCGCGCAGCACGATGTCGAAGCGATAACCGAGCGCGTACTCGGCCTCCGTCGCATCCCAGTCGAACGCCGCGACGAGACGGTCGCGCGCCCCCTGCTCGGCCGTGCTGTTGTAGATCGGATCGAACGCCAGCAGCGGATCTCCCGGGAAGTACATCTGCGTCACGAGCCGTTGCGCATACGCGTTGCCGAACAGCGAGAAGTGGATGTGCGCCGGCCGCCACGCGTTGTGATGGTTGCGCCACGGGTAGGCACCCGGGCGGATCGTCATGAAGCGATAGCGCCCGTCGTCGTCGGTCACGGTGGCGCCGAGCCCGCTGAAGTGCGCGTCGAGCGGCGCGTCGTGCTGGTCGTCCGCGTGCACGTAGCGACCGGCCGCGTTGGCCTGCCAGATCTCCACCAGCGCGTCGCGGATCGGTCGGCCGTCCGTGTCGAGCAGCCGGCCGCCGACGACGATGCGCTCGCCGATCGCCTCGCCGCCGTCGAAGTGCGTCATGTCCTCGTCGCCGGGCCGCAGCGCGGCCCGCCCGAAGCGCGGGCCCGTGATCTCGGACAGCGTCTGCGGCATCTCGACGAGCGGCTGGGACGGCGCGCGCCGGCGGGTGGACACGTAGTCGTCGAAGCGATACGGCGGCTGCGTGTCGGCGGCATGGCGGCGGTAACCGCCGGGCGGCGCCGCGATCGATTCGGGCAGCGCTTCGGACTCGTCGCTCATGCGGTACTCCTCGCATCCGGCCGCAGCAGCGGGATGCCGGTCAGGGTTTGCAGCACTTCGAAGTCGAGTCCGTCGACCAGGTCGTGCGCGACCACGCCGGACGGCGTGATGTCGAGCGTCGCGAGATCGGTGTACACCCGCTCGACGCAGCCGATGCCGGTCAACGGATAGCTGCAGCGCGCGACGATCTTGCTCTGCCCGTCGCGCGTCAGGTGTTCCATCATGACGAAGACGTGGCGCGCGCCGATGGCCAGGTCCATCGCGCCGCCCACCGCGGGGATGGCGCCCTCGGCTCCGGTGTGCCAATTGGCCAGATCGCCGCCCTGCGAGACCTGGAAGCCGCCCAGCACGCAGTAGTCGAGATGGCCGCCGCGCATCATGGCGAACGAATCGGCGTGGTGGAAGTAGGCCGCGCCGGGCAGCACGGTGACGGCCTGCTTGCCCGCGTTGATCACGTCCCAGTCCTCGTCGCCGGCGGCAGGCGCCGGGCCCATGCCGAGGATGCCGTTCTCGCTGTGCAGCACGATCTCGCGGCCCGCCGGCAACGCGTCGGCGACCAGCGTCGGCAGGCCGATGCCGAGGTTGACGACGGCGCCGTCCGGAATGTCCGCGGCGACCCGCGCCGCGAGTTGCGGGCGGGTCAGGCGCAGACGGATCACGCCGGGCAGGTCGATCGGTGCGGTCGTCATCGCTCGATCCGGATCACGCCGCGGCCACCGGCACGCGCGGCGAGACGTCGCGTCCGGCCGTGTCGTCGACCGGGTCGCTCGACGCGGCGTGCGGCGTCGCGTGCACCGACGACGGCACGCGCACCACCCGCTGCACGAAGATGCCCGGCGTCACGACGATCTCGGGGTCGAGCACGCCGAGGCCGACGACTTCGTCGACCTGGGCGATCGCACAGCGGGCGGCCATCGCCATCGCGGGGCCGAAGTTGCGCGCAGCCTTGCGATACACCAGGTTGCCCCAGCGATCGGCTGCCCGCGCCTTGATCAGCGCGAAGTCGGCGTGCAGCGCCGTCTCGAAGACCATCGGACGGCCGTCCAGCACCCGTGTCTCCTTGCCTTCGGCCAGCGGCGTACCGTAGCCGGTCGGCGTGAAGAACCCGCCGATTCCGGACCCGGCGGCGCGGATGCGCTCGGCGAGGTTGCCCTGCGGCACGAGTTCGAGCTCGATCCGGCCGGCGCGATACAACGCGTCGAAGACGTGCGAGTCGGCCTGGCGCGGGAACGAACAGACGATCCTGCGCACGCGGCCCGCCTTCAACAGAGCGGCCAGTCCGGTGTCGCCGTTGCCCGCGTTGTTGTTGACGACGACGAGCTCCCGGGCGCCCTGCTCGATCAGCGCGTCGACGAGCTGGGTGGGCATGCCGGCGCCGCCGAAGCCGCCGATCATCACGGTGGCGCCATCGGGCACGTCGTGCAGCGCCTGCGCCGCCGATGCCACGATCTTGTCGATCACGCCGGCCGTCTCCGTCGATTGCTGTCGTCGATCATGCGCACTGTCCGATCGGGCGGTCACTTCGTTCGGGCCGGCTCGTCCGCTTCTTGCCACCAGCCGCGAGCCGTGTTCCAATTGTTCGCACATCGAACAAAGATTCGATGGATGAACAAAGAATAACGACGGCGGTGGCGAGCGTCAACCCGTTCGGTTCGGACGGGAACGGGGACGCGCCACCGCCTCATCGCGACCGGATCCGCATGCCGCGCAAAGCGCTGCCGCATACGACGACCCCGCCGAGCACCGCACGCCCGACCGCGGGCGCGGCGAAGCACGGCGCCGGGGAGCCGGCATCGATCGCTCCGGGCGACGCCTACGTGCAGGCGTTCGCCCGCGGCCTGCAGGTCATCGAGGCGTTCGACGGCCGGGCGCGCGAGCTGACGTTGTCCGAGGTGGCGGCAGCCGCCGGGCTGACGCGCGCCGGCGCCCGCCGCATCCTGCTGACGCTGCAGCACCTCGGCTACGTGAAGCTCGACGGCCGCGCGTTCAGCCTGACGGCGCGCATCCTGTCGCTCGGCTATCCGTACCTGACGTCGCTGCCGTTCTGGAACTTCGCCGAGCCGGTGATGGAGACGCTGGTGCAGCAGTTGCACGAGAGCTGCTCGGCCGCCGTGCTGGACGCGACCGAGATCGTCTACGTGCTGCGCGTGCCGACGCAGAAGATCATGGCGATCAACCTGTCGATCGGCAGCCGGTTGCCCGCGTACTGCACGTCGATGGGTCGCGTGCTGCTGGCGGGCCTCGATCCGCACGAGGCGCACGAGGTGCTGAAACGATCGAGCTTGCGCCCGCTCACGCCGCGCACCGAAACCCGCATCACGCGGCTGCGCGCGTTCGTCGACGAGACGCGGGCCCAGGGCTGGGCCCTGGTCGACCAGGAACTCGAGGAAGGCCTGATCTCGCTGGCCGTGCCGATCGTCGACGCGCGCGGTCGCACCATCGCCGCGATGAACGTCAGCGGCCAGGTCAACCGCACCCCGGCAGCCGAGATGAAGCGCCGCTTCCTCGCTCCCCTGCACGCGGCCGCCCGGCGCATCTCGACGCTGGTGGCGGCGCACGGGAAGGGCTGAGGCGCTTCCGGCGCGGCGACGGTGGCAACGGGAAACGCTTCGGGCCGCGCCCGACGCCCACCGCACGGCTCGATCACAATGCGGCTTCGAACGCATCGACGGAGCACGCCGCATGAAGGCCAAGACCCTACGCCGCTTCTACGACGCGCGGCCGCGACTGGTCTACGCGCTGGTCCTCGGCGTGGTCGCGGCGGGCGCCATCCCGCTGCCCGACGCGGACCTGCTGCTGCACGTGCTGGTGGGCTGGAACGTCGCGGTCGTCTCGTACCTCGCGTTCGTCTGGACGATGATGATCCAGGCCGACGACGGCGACGTGCGCGCCTATGCGGAGAGGCAGGACGAGAGCACCTACGTCGTGCTGACCACCGTGTCGCTCGCCGCGTTGCTCAGCCTGGCCGCGATCGTGCTGGAGCTGGCCACCGCGAGCAAGGGCGCGCTGCACCATCCGTTCCACATCGTGCTGACGGGCGTGACCGTCGTCGGCTCGTGGTTCCTGATCCCGACGATCTTCGGCATCCACTACGCGCATTCCTACTACCAGACGGACCGTGGACAGGCGCCGCCGCTCCTGTTCCCGGAGCAGGGGCTCAAACCCGACTACTGGGACTTCATCTACTTCTCGTTCACGATCGCGGTCGCATCGCAGACGGCCGAGATCGCGCCGGGCAATCGATCGATGCGGAAAGCCGTCCTCGGCCAGGCGGTGCTGTCGTTCTTCTTCAACGCCAGCATCCTCGCGCTGTCGATCAACATCGGCGCGAGTCTCGCTTCCGGTTGATCGACCGCGCGTCGGGCGCGCAGCGAACGCGGCACGCGTGCTTGTCGACGGCGTCCGGAGAAGCACCGAGCCGCAGACGTCGACGGAGCACGGCGTCGACGGCGATCGGTCGCCCGATCAGTCGCCACGAACCGACGGCCGCGGTCCTTCACCGTCGGCCACCGGCACCGGCCGCGGCAGGTCGTCGGCCGTCCAGCCACCGCCGAGCGCACGGATCAGCGTGACGCTCGAGACCATGCGATTGCCGTAGATCGACGCCGCGTTGCGCTCGTTGTTGAGCGCCGTCGCCTGGACCGTGACGACGTTGATGTAGCTCACCGTGCCGGCCTTGTACTGGTTCAGCGTCAGCGCCACCGACTCCCGGGCCGACGCGAGCGCATCGTCGGTCACGGCCTGCTCGCGCTCCAGCACGCGCAGCGACGCGAGCTGGTCCTCGACCTCGACGAAACCCGACAGCACGGTCTGACGGTAGTTCGCCACGTTCGCCTCGTAGTTGGCGACGGCCTCCGCGGTCTGCGCCCGCCGGAGGCCGCCGTCGAACAGCGACTGGACCAGCTGCGGGCCGAGCGACCAGAAGCGGTTCGGCGCCGTCAGCAGCTCGCCGACGATGGTCGAATAGCCGCCCTGCGCGGTGAGGTTGAGCGACGGGTAGTACGCCGCCTTCGCCACCCCGATCTGCGCGTTGGCCGAGACGACGCGCCGCTCCGACGACGCGATGTCGGGCCGACGCTCGAGCAACTGCGACGGCAGCTCGGACACCGGCACCGGCGGCGCCCGCTTCTCGTCGAACGCGGTCCAGCGCCGGACAGGGATCGAGAAGTCCGCCGCGGCCCGGCCGAGCAGCAACGCGATCGCATGCTCGAACTGCGCGCGCGCGACGCCCAGGTCGATCGACTGCGCCTGCGTCGTCTTCAGCTGCGTCTCGGCCTGCGCGACGTCGACCCGCGCCGCGACGCCGCCGGCATAGCGATTGCGAGTCACGTCGAGCGAACGCTGGTAGGCGGCGATGGTGTCGTCGAGCAGCTGCTTCTGCGCGTCGAGCTGGCGCAGCTGGAAGTAGTCGGTCGCGACCGATGCCTGGGTCGACAGCACGAGGCCGGCGAGGTCGGACGCGCTCGCCTCCGCCGTGGCGCGCTGCGACTCGACCTGGCGGCGGACCTTGCCCCACAGGTCCACTTCCCAGGATACGTTGAGCGAGATCGACTTCTCGTTGTAGATCGACGCGCTGCTCTGGACGACCGAGCTGGTCGTTGTGGTCGTCGTGGTGGTCGGTGTCGTGGTGGTCGGTGTCGTGGTCGTCGGGGTCGTCGGCGTGGTGGTGGTCGGCGTCGTCGTCAGCGGCGAGACGGTCGTGACGCCGCTGCTGAAGCCGGTCCGTCCGCCACCCGAGTGCGAGCGGGTGAACGACCCGTCCGCGCTGATCACCGGGTAGTAGGCGGCGCGCGCCTGGTCGACGACCGCGTTCGCCGCCCGGAACTGCGCCTCGGCCTGCGCGATGCTCTGGTTGCCGACGATGGCGTCTTCGAGCGCGTCGAGGTCGGCATCGCGGTACACGGCCCACCACCTGCCGCGCGGCACGTCGTCCGCCGGCGCGATCGGCGTCCAGCCGCGGATCTCCTTGAACGTCGTCGGCGTGACGACTTCGGGTCGCACGTAGTCGGGACCGACCGCGCACGCCGACAGCGCGAGCGTCGCCGCGAGCGTCGCCGCGATCGATGTCGCGATCGACGTCGAAAAGAGCAATCGGCGAGAGCCGCCGCGGCTACGCATGCCAGAGCTCCGCGATGGTCGACTTCCGCGTGCGGCGCGCCGCGCGACGGCGTCGCGACCACAGGCTCATGCGGTCGAGATACAGGTACACGACCGGCGTCGTGTACAGCGTCAGGATCTGGCTGACCACGAGCCCGCCGACGATCGCGATGCCGAGCGGGCGGCGGATCTCGGCGCCGTCGCCGGCGCCGAACGCCAGCGGCAACGCACCGAACAACGCGGCCATCGTGGTCATCATGATCGGCCGGAAGCGCAGCGTGGCGGCCTCGAGGATCGCATCGCGCGGCGTCATGCCGTCGTCGCGCTCCCGCTGGATCGCGAAGTCGATCATCATGATCGCGTTCTTCTTGACGATGCCGATCAGCAGGATCACGCCGATCAACGCGATGATCGAGAACTCGGTGCCGGTGGCCAGCAGCGCCAGCAGCGCGCCGACGCCGGCCGACGGCAGCGTCGACAGGATCGTGATCGGATGCACCAGGCTCTCGTAGAGCATGCCGAGCACGATGAAGATCGTCAGCAGCGCGGTCAGGATCAGGAACGGCTCGTTGGACAGCGAGTCCTGGAACGCCTTCGCCGTGCCCTGGAAGCCGCCGTGGATGGTGGACGGCACGCCGATCCGCGCCATCGCGTTGCCGATCGCGGTGGTCGCCTCGGACAGCGAACCGCCTTCGGGCAGGTTGAACGAGATCGTCGACGCGACGAACTGGCCCTGGTGGCTGACGCGGAGCGCCGTGTTGGTCGTCTCGTAGCGCGAGAACGTCGACAGCGGCACCGAGCCGCCGTTGGCCGCGAGATACACGTCGCGCAACTGGTCGGGACTCTGCCAGTACTGCGGCGCCGCCTCCATCACCACCTTGTACTGGTTGAGCGCGTTGTAGATGGTGGAGACCTGGCGCTGACCGAACAGGTCGTTCAGCGTGGTGTCGATGTTGACCGCGGTGACCCCGAGCCGCGAAGCCGCGTCGCGGTCGATGACGAGCGAGGTCTGCAGGCCCTTGTCCTGCGTGTCGCTGCTGACGTCCTCGAGTTCGGGCACCTGAATCAGGGCCTGGCGGATCTTGGGCTCCCAGGTGCGCAGGTCGTTGAGGTCGTCGGCCTGCAGCGTGTACTGGTACTGCGCGTTGCCCGCCCGCCCGCCGGTGCGCACGTCCTGCGCTGCCTGGAAGTACAACGTGGCGCCCGGCTCGCGGGCGGTCTTGCCGCGCAGCCGCGCGATGACCGCGTCGATCGATTCCTTCCGCTCGGACAGCGGCTTCAGCGCGACGAACATGTTGCCCGAGTTGCGCTGGCCGCCGCCGGTGAAGGCGACGGCGCTGGTCACGGCCGGGTCGGCGGCCACGATGTCCGCGAAGCGCTGCAGCTTCGCGCGCATCGCCTGAAACGAGATCGCCTGGTCGGCCACGACGGCGCCGCCCATCAGGCCGGTGTCCTGCTGCGGGAACAGGGTCTTCGGCACGATCGTGTAGAGCCACACGTTGAGACCGATGGTGGCGAACAGGATCACCACCATCAACGGCGCCACGGCGAGCGCCCAGCCGAGCGAGCGCGAGTAGCCGCGCGTGGCGCTGTCGATGACCCGGGCGCTGCCGCGCGCGATGCGCTGGAGCACATGGCGGTCGAAGCCGTGCAGCGTGCTGCGCCAGGCGCTGCGACGCGCCGGCACGACCGACGGAACCCCGGGATCGCCATCGCGCGACTTCGGCTTCAGCAGGTAGGCGCACATCATCGGCGTGGTGGTGAGCGACACGACCAGCGAGACGATGATCGACACCGACAACGTGACGGCGAACTCGCGGAACAGCCGCCCGACGAGGCCGCCCATCAGCAGGATCGGCAGGAACACGGCGATCAGCGACAGGCTCATCGACAGCACCGTGAAGCCGACCTCCTGCGCGCCGCGCAGCGCCGCGTCGAACGGCCGCATGCCGGCCTCGATGTGGCGCGACGAGTTCTCCAGCACGACGATCGCGTCGTCGACCACGAAGCCGGTCGCGATGGTCAGCGCCATCAGCGAGAAGATGTTGAGCGAATAACCGAGCAGGTACATCACGCCGAACGTGCCGATCAGCGACACCGGCACCGCGACGCTCGGGATCAGCGCGGCCCGCACGTTGCCGAGGAACAGGTACACGACCAGGATCACCAGCGCGACCGACAGCAGCAGCGTGTTCTTGGTGTCGCGCAGCGACGCGCGGATCGACGGCGTGCGGTCGAGCAGCACGTCGAGCTTGATCGCCGCGGGGATCGACGCGCGGAAGATCGGCAGCATCTGCTTCACGCGGTCGACGGTCTCGATGATGTTGGCGTTGGGCTGCCGCGAGACGATGAGGATGACCGCGGGCTTGCCGTTGGCGAGGCCGGCGTTGCGGAGATCCTGGTTCGAGTCGACCACCTGGGCCACGTCGCCGAGGCGCACCGCCGCGCCGTTCTGGTAGGCGACGATCAGCGGCTTGTACTCGGCCGCGGTCTTCGACTGGTCGTTCGCGTAGATCTGCCACGAGTGGGCACCGTCGTCGAGCACGCCCTTCGGCCGGTTGGCGTTGGTGGACGCGATCGCGTTGCGGATCGACTCGACGGCGATGCCGGCCTGGTTGAGCTGCGCCGGGTTGAGTTCGACCCGCACCGCGGGCCGCGCGCCGCCGCCCACGTTGACGTTGCCCACGCCGCCGACCTGCGCGATCTTCTGCGCCAGGATGGTGTCGGCGGCGTCGAACATCTGGTTCTGCGACAGCGTGTCCGACGTCATCGCGAGAATCAGGATCGGCTGGTCGGCCGGATTGACTTTCCGATAGTTGGGGTTGCTCGGCAGGCCGCTCGGCAGCAGGTTGCGGGCCGCGTTGATGGCGGCCTGCACGTCGCGCGCGGCGCCGTCGATGTCGCGACCGAGGTCGAACTGCAGCGTGACGTTGGCAGAGCCGAGCGAGCTCGACGACGTCATCTCGTTGACGCCGGCGATGCGACCGAGCGCGCGTTCGAGCGGCGTCGCGACCGTGGCCGCCATCGTCTCGGGGCTGGCACCCGGCAGGCTGGCGCTGACGTTGATCGTCGGGATGTCGACCTGCGGCAGCGGCGACACCGGCAGCAGCACGTAGGCCATCAGGCCGGCGAGCGCGATGCCGATGGTCAGCAGCGTCGTGGCGACGGGTCGCTCGATGAAGAGACGAGAGGGATTCATCGCTACGCTCGGGTCGGCGCGGGATCGGACAGCGGTCCGTCGACGGTCGCCACGTGGTCGCTCTCGTCATCCGACAGGTGATGGCGCTGCCGCCAGCGCTTGAAGCGCCGCGCCGCGCCGTCGAATGCCAGGTAGATCACCGGCGTCGTGAACAGCGTCAGCACCTGCGAGACCAGCAGGCCGCCCACCATCGCGATGCCGAGCGGCTTCCGCAGTTCGGCGCCCACGCCGCCGCCCAGCATCAGCGGCAACGCGCCGAGCAGCGCCGCCATGGTCGTCATCAGGATGGGACGAAAGCGCAGCAGCGCCGCCTGCTGGATCGCGTCGCGCGGGCTCATGCCCTGCTCGCGCTCGGCGTCGAGCGCGAAGTCGATCATCATGATCGCGTTCTTCTTGACGATGCCGATCAGCAGGATGATGCCGATGATCGCGATGATGCCGAGGTCCTGGCCCGCGATCATCAGCGACAGCAGCGCGCCGACGCCGGCCGACGGCAGCGTCGACAGGATGGTGATCGGATGGATGTAGCTCTCGTAGAGCACGCCGAGCACGATGTACATCGTGACGACGGCCGCGAGGATCAGCAGCAGCGTGTTGTCGAGGGAGGCCTGGAACGCCAGCGCCGCGCCCTGGAAGTTGATGGCGATGCTGACCGGCGTGCCGAGGTCGGCCTGCGCCGCGCGCACCGCCTTCACCGCCTCGCCGAGCGAAGTGCCCGGCGCCAGGTTGAACGACACGGTGGCCGACGGGAACTGGCCGATATGGTTGATGACCAGCGACGACGGCCGCTCGACGACGGTCGCGATCGACGACAGCGGCACCTGGTTGGTGGTGCCGCCGACCGCCGCCGTGGTGCTCGTCGTCGCCGTCAGCGCCTTTTGCGCCGACTGGCCCTGCGCGCCCTGGCCGGTGGTCGACGCGACGCCGGTCGCCGACACGTAGATGCCGTCGAGCGCCAGCGGGCCGCGGCCGAACTCGGGCTTGACCTCGAGCACGACGCGATACTGGTTGGCCTGCGTGAAGATGGTCGAGATGAGCCGCTGGCCGAACGCGTTGTAGAGCGCGTTGTCGATCGCGGCAGGCGTGATGCCGAGCCGCGCCGCGGCATCGCGATCGATCTGCACGAACGCCTGCAGTCCCTTGTCCTGAAGGTCGCTCGCGACATCGGAGAACTGCGGCTCGCGCGACAGCCGCTCGACGATCCGCGGCACCCACTGCGCGAGCTCGTCGCCGTTCGCGTCCTCGACGCTGAACTGGTATTGCGTCCGCGACACGCGGGTCTCGATGGTCAGGTCCTGGACCGGCTGCATGTACATGCCGACGCCGACGACCTGGTCGACCTTGCCCTGCAGCCGCCGGATCACGTCGCCGGCCGACACGTCGCGCCTGCCGTCGCCCCTGCCGAACGGCTTCAGGTTGATCAGCAGCCGGCCGCTGTTGAGGGTCGAGTTGGTGCCGTCGACGCCGATGAACGACGACAGGCTCTCGACCGCGGGGTCCTGCATCACGATGCGGGCCATCGCCTGCTGGCGCTCGGCCATCGCCGGGAACGAGATCGACTGCTGCGCCTCGGTGACGGCCTGGATGGCCCCGGTGTCCTGCACCGGAAAGAAACCCTTCGGGATCAGGATGTACAGCACCACGGTCAGCGCGAGCGTGGCCAGCGCCACCAACAGCGTGATCGGCTGGTGCTCGAGGACGACGTCGAGCGCCCGGCCGTAGCGCGCGATCACGCCCTCGAACAGCGCGTTGGTCTTCTGTGCCCACTTCGCCTCGCGTTCGGGCGGCGTGTGCCTGAGCAGCCGCGCGCACATCATCGGCGTGAGCGTCAGCGACACCAGCGCGGAGATGAGGATCGATACGGCCAGCGTGATCGCGAACTCGCGGAACAGGCGGCCGACGACGTCGCCCATGAACAGCAGCGGGATCAGCACCGCGATCAGCGAGAAGGTCAGCGAGATGATCGTGAAGCCGATCTGCTCGGCGCCCTTCAACGCGGCCTCGAACGGCTTCATGCCGGCCTCGATGAAGCGGCTGATGTTCTCGATCATGACGATCGCGTCGTCGACCACGAAGCCGGTCGCGATGGTCAGCGCCATCAGCGTCAGGTTGTTGATCGAGAAGCCGGCCAGGTACATCACCGCGAACGTGCCGACCAGCGACAGCGGCACCGCCACGCTCGGGATGATCGTGGCCGGCACGTTGCGCAGGAACACGAAGATCACCATCACGACCAGCACGATGGCGAGCAGCAGCTCGAAGCGCACGTCGTCGACCGACGCGCGGATGGTGGTGGTGCGGTCGGTCAGCAGCGTCACGTCGACCGAGCCGGGCAGCGACGCCTGCAGTTGCGGCAGCAGCTTCTTGATGCGGTCGACCACGTCGATCACGTTGGCGCCCGGCTGGCGCTGCACGTTAACGATGATCGCCGGGTTGTCGTCGGCCCACGCGGCGAGCCGCGTGTTCTCGGCGCCGTCGACGATGTCGGCCACGTCGAGCAGGCGAATCGGCGAGCCGTTCTTGTAGGCGATGACGAGGTTGCGGTACTCGTCGGCCGAACGCAGCTGGTCGTTGGCGTCGATCGTCGACGCGCGCGTCGGCCCGTCGAAGCTGCCCTTGGCCTGGTTGGTGTTGGCGTTCGAGATCGCGGTCCGCACGTCGTCGAGCGCGAGCCCGAGGTTGGCGATGGCCTTCGGGTTGACCTGGATGCGCACGGCCGGCCGCTGACCGCCGGACAGGCTGACGAGGCCCACCCCGGGCAGCTGCGAGATCTTCTGCGCGATGCGGGTGTCGACCAGGTCCTGCACCTTCGGCAGCGCCAGCGTCTTCGACGTGACGGCCAGCGCGATGATCGGCGTGTCGGCCGGGTTGACCTTGCTGTAGATCGGCGGGTTCGGCAGGTCGCCGGGCAGCAGGTTGCCGCCCGCGTTGATGGCGGCCTGCACCTCCTGCTCGGCGATGTCGAGCGACAGCGCGAGGTCGAACTGCAGCGTGACGACCGACGCGCCGCCCGAGCTGGTCGACGACATCTGCTTCAGGCCCGGCATCTGCCCGAACTGGCGCTCGAGCGGCGCGGTGACCGACGACGTCATCACCTCGGGGCTGGCACCCGGATACAGCGTCACGACCTGGATGGTCGGATAGTCGACCTCGGGCAGCGCCGACAGCGGCAGCTGCCGGTACGCGACGATGCCGACCAGCATGATCGCCAGCATCAGCAACGACGTGGCGACGGGTCGAAGGATGAAGGGACGGGATGGGTTCACACGCTCACCTCATCCGGCGACGGACACGGACGCCGACGCACGCACGCCCGTCACGGCGGGCCGCCGCCACCCGGCGGACCACCGCCCGGCCGCCCCGAACGTGCCGGCCACCTCGACGCGTGCCGCTGTCGTCGGCATACGGCGCCAGGCCGACCAGGGCCGAGAGCTTACCGCCGTCGAGGCTCCCCAACTCCGGCAGGGCGGCCATC
>CAHJXF010000044.1 GCA_903644065.1 Betaproteobacteria bacterium | reverse complement strand
AATAGTCCGGCGGCTTGAAGAAGGTCGCCAGGATCGACACGGTGGCGAGCGTCGACTTGCCAGCCAGGCCGATCGGGCCGGTCGGGCCGGTCGATCCGTCGCCACCGCAGGCAGACAATGTCGCTGCGACGGCGACGGCGGCGAGCCGCCCGGTGAATCGTGTGCAGATCGGGCGGCCGTTGGAGTTCATCGCGTTCCTGAAGATTTCGAGGCGCTGTCGATCAGCACCTTCGGTCGGGGCGCGTCCCGCGTCCGCGAGCGACCCCTCGAGAGGCATTTCGGCGGGCTCGGGAAAATCTGGAGGACCGGCGCGGACGTCGCGCGGCGCGCCGGCGACGAGCGCTCGATCGGGGGGCGCCTGGCGTGGCGAAGCGACGCGTCACCGGCGACCGCGCGCCTGCACCAAGGGCCGTCGGCGGCGGCCGCGCACGTCCGCTCTCACGACCACGCCGCCGCGTCCGAAAACGAGGCGACCCGCTCGATTGCGAGCTTGCTCGACGGCGCTACGGTCTGGACTTGCCCTTTTTGCGTAACATGGCAGGTCGATCGACGACGGGGCGCTGCGACTGATGGGTGAAGTGACGGTCCTGATGGGACGGGCCCGAGCCGGGGACCGGGACGCGTTCGACCGCATCTTCGAATTGCTCTATCCGGAGCTGCGCCGCATCGCGCATCGACGGCTCGTTCGAGGCGTGCGCGAGGGCATTGCCGAAACCACGGTGCTCGTCAACGAGTGCTATCTCAGGTTCCTGCGGCGCGACAGCCTGACCCCGGCCGACCGCGCGCACTTCCTCGCCTACTCGGCGACCGTGATGCGGTCGATCATCGTCGATGCGGCCCGCCAGGCGCAGACCGATCGGCGCGGCGGCGCGGCCGAGCACCGCGAACTGGACACGGAAATCATCGAGTCGGTGCCGAGCGCGGCGAACGAGATCCTCGAGGTTCATGCGGCGCTCGAGGACCTGCGGCGCATCGACGAGCGGCTCGCGCAAGTGGTCGAGATGCGCTATTTCGGCGGCATGGAAGACGGCGAGATCGCGGAGGCGCTGGGCCTGTCCACCCGGACCGTGAGCCGGGACTGGGAAAAGGCGCGGCTGCTGCTCGCCGTCGCGCTGCACTCGTAACGCGCCGCGCTCGAGTCGCCGGCGTCGCCGGCCCGAGCGGGCCCAGGCACCGAGGGGGCCGACGGCGCCGGTCGACATGACCGGCGGTACTAAGCCAGCACGGGCTCAGTCGTCCGAGCGAGCGATCAGGCCGAGCAAACCCATGAGTCCGGCCCCCACGGCCGCGGCGATCAGCAGCGCCTTGACCGGTTCGTCGCGCGTGTAGTCGATCACCTGGTCGGCCAGGTCGTTCGCATGGTCACGGGCGGCCTGGATGCCGTCCTGCACGCGAGCGGTCTTGCCGTCGATCCAGCCCTTGGCTTGGTCGATGCCCTGCTCGAGCGCCGGGGCCATCTCGCGGAGGTCGTCCAGCTTGCCGGATGCCGCGTCCAGGGCCCGGTTCGCACCGGCGGTTGCGGCGTCGATGCCGTCCCTGGCGGCCGACGCCGCGTCGGTGGTTGCGCGATTGACGCGGGAAGCGGGGTTGAAGTCGTCGTTCGTGGTCATTCGATGCTCCTTGAGAGTCGAGAAAGCCCGTCGCCGACGTTCTTGCCGCGGCGACGGACCCGGCCTGCAGCTCAGGCCCGCTTGATGGCGTGGTAGGTCACCAGCACCACGACCGCCCCCACGACCGCGACGAGGATGCTGTAGAGGTTGATGCCGTCGGCTCCCGCGGCGCCCACCAGGTTGAACAGAAAGCCACCGACCACCGCGCCGATGACGCCGAGGACGATGTCGAGCACCACGCCCTCCCCGCTCTTGTTCACCAGCTTGCTCGCGATGAATCCCGCGATCAGTCCCACCACCAACCACGCAACGATCGACATATCGGTTCCTTAAGGAAACTACTCGACTGCACTCGGAGCGAGACGCCGCGCAGGGCGGCATCTCGCGGACTTGCCCGGATCAGCCGCGCTTGCCGCCGTCGGCCGCGATCTTCTCCACTTCGACCCTGGTCTGGCGCACGGTGTCGCGAATCGTCTCCTCGCGTTCGGTCGCCGTCTTGCCCACCTCGACCTCGCCGGTGACGCGAGCGGTCTTGCCGACGACCGCCTCCTCGCCCATCTCGCGAACTTCGATGCTGCCTTCCTCGAACGCCGCCAGGTCGGCCGCGCTGGCCACCCGGTCGACCACGGTCCGCTTGATGTCGGCGTGCTCTTCGCGCAACGTGACCGATTCCTCGACCGGCACTTCGGTCACTCGCGTGAAGACCCGGACACCACCGCGCGCGACGGCCCGCTTGCCGACCTGGAGCTCCTCCTTCACTTCCTGCAGCTTCTGCGTGGCGCCCGTCTCGAGCGCACCGGCCGTGGCGCCGGTCCAGCCCTCTTTCCGCCATGCCTCGGAACGCTCGTCGACGTCGACGGCACCGGCCGCGTTGAGGATCTGCTCCGCCTCGCTCGCCTCGGCTTCGCCGGTCGTCCGCACCGTCAGGCCGTACGAACCGCGTCGGAAGGCCTCGGTGTAGGTGCTCCTGTGGTGGTCGACGTCCCCATCGTCGTCGTCCGCGCCGAAGAGGTTCTCGAAGAAACGGGAAATCGCGCCTTCCTGGTGACTCGTCGTCGCCGTCGTCGCCGTCGTCGCTGTCGCTGTCGCCGTCGCAGCGCCGGTCAACTCCAGCGCGCCGGCGGTGAAACCGGCGGCCATCAATCTGCCGTGCGCGGCCCGCGCATCGGCTTCCGTATCGAACATTCCAACCAAGACTGAATTCATCGTGTGCTCCGTCTGATCCTCGCGGATCCTGGTTTTGCCCTTGGGGGCGGGGTCACGAAGACCTAATCACCGGTGTTTCGGCTCCAAGCCGTTCGATTTCTATCTGTTCTTCCCGCACCGTGACCGATCGCGGATCGCGGTAGGTGCCGCCGACGCGGACGATGCGGATCTCTTCGACGAGCACCAGACGGGTGTGCGTCACGACGACTTCCTTCACGACCGGCACGACCATCGTGTCGCCTTCGAAGCGGACGGCCGGCACCTCGCCGTCGGCCAGCTCGCGGTGCAGCGGACGACGCTCGATCTCGACCGTCTCCTGCCGTAGCGGCTCGTCGACCAGCACCTCCCGCGCGTCGACGCGCTTGGTGATGCGGTAGCCGCCCCGATCCACTTCCACCTTCTCGACGTGGATCGACTCGGCCACGATCGGCAGCGTGAACGAAGGCGCCGTCGTGTCCGGCGAGCCGCGATCGACCGCCGCGCCCGGCCGGATCGGGTCGAGCGGGGACGGATCCTGCGGATGACGCGAGTCGTTCATTGTGGTGATCCAGGTAGTGCGGCAACGCGATCGAGCAGGGGCGGCGGTGCCTGTTCGTCACGGAACGAATGCCGGAGCGAGTGGTCGGGCACATCGTCGGCGCCCTAGCCGTCGAAGTGGGCGAATTCTGTTCGACCCGTCTGTCGCCGACAACGAGCGTATGCACTAGCGGGTCTAGTGCACATGACGGGTCGGCGCGTCGGCCGACCGGGCTACGATGCCGGTCCGGATCCGAATCACGGCCTACTGGAGGGCGCGCATGGCCGATCGAGCAGACGAACGACTGAAGGCGTTGAAGGCATCGATGAAGGAGGCGCTCGGCAAGTTGACCGGCAGCGACGAACTAGAAGCCCAGGGCGTGCGGGAGCGAACCGACGGGAGCGTCGGGCGAGCGGCCGGGGCGCCGTCCGCGGCGCGCGTGAAACAAGCGACTGCGTCGGGCGAGGCGCGCCGGCCATCGCGTCGACGATCGTGACGATGGTCGCGGCGCAGGCGTCCGACCGATGACCGCTCGGCCCGCGGTCCAGGCGCGCCGTCCACGAGTCGAAGAGGAGCCGGTCTTGGGCGACGGCGCGCCCTCTCGTCCGCCGTCCGTCACCCGAGCGCCCGCCGACGATCGGATCCTGCAGACCACCACCGATCGTCGCCAGCTGCAGCAGATCATCACCGGCCTGACCGAAGGCGTGATCCTGGTCGAGCCCGACCAGCGGATCGTCTGGGCCAACCAGGCCGCGTTGCAGATGCACGGGGTCAAGACGGTGGCCGACCTGGGGCGCGACGTCACCGAATACCGGGAACGATTCCGGCTGCGCTATCGCAACAACCATCTGCTCGAAGACGGCCAATCACCGATCGAGCGGGTGCTCACCGGCGAGCATTTCGCCGACGTCGTCGTAGAGGTGTTTCCCGCGCACGACGCCTCGGTCAACTGGGTCCATCGGGTGCGCAGCCTGATCCTCACCGACCCGCGGGGCCATCCGGACTGCCTGGCCCTGATCCTCCACGACGCCAGCGACTGGGCCGACGCCGAGGAGCGCTTCGAGCGGACCTTCAACGCGAATCCCGCGCCGGCGCTGATCTGCCGCCTCTCCGATCACCGCTACGTCAAGGTCAACCGCGGCTTCCTCGACATGACGGGCTATGCGCACGACGACGTCATCGGCAAGCCGATCTATCAGCTCGACGTGTTCGAAGGCGCCGAGCATCGCGAGTCGGCGATCCGCAAGCTCGCCGACGGCGCGACCATCACCCAGATGGAATCGCACATCCGCGTCCCGGGCGGCGCGTCGAAGCCGATCATCGTCGCCGGACAGCCGATCGAGATCGCCGAAGAGAAGTGCATGCTCTTCACCTTCGTCGACCTGGAGCCCCGTCGCCGGGCGGAGTCGACGATGCGTCAGAGCGACGATCGCTTCAAGAAGGCGTTCGAGATGCTGCCCGTCCCGGTGGCGGTGCTGCGGGCGGGCACGTTCCTGCTGCTGGAGGCCAACCAGGCGTTCCTGGCCGCGACGGGACACGCCGCGATCGATATCGTGGGACGACCGGCGCCGGACTTCGCTCTATGGGACGAGCGAGACTGCGCCGCCATGACGGCGCGGCTGAAGGACGGCGGCAGCGTGAAGGCGATGGAATGCCGCATCGGGCGGCGGGACGCCGAGCCGATCGACGCGCTGATCTCGGCCGAGAGCGTGGCGATGAACGGCGAGCTCTGCGTGCTGCTCGCCTGGCTCGACATCACCACGCGCAAGCGCTCGGAGACGGAGTTCGTCAGCGCCATCGAAGAGGCCATGAAGGACACGACCTGGTTCAGCCGCTCGCTGCTCGAGAAGCTGGCCAATGCGAAGAGCGCGGGCAAGCAGGGCCGCGTCGCCGTCTTCAACGACTTGACGAAGCGCGAACGCGACGTCTTCGACCAACTGTGCCGGGGCCGCTCCGACAAGGAGATCGCGAAGGACCTGCAGGTGGCGCTGAGCACGGTCCGCAACCACGTCGCGGCGATCTACGCCAAGCTCGACGTCCACAGCCGGGGCGCCGTGATCCTGTGGGCGCGGCAGCACGGGTATTTCGCGCCCGCATCGTGAAGTCTTGCCGAGGAAGCGTCCGCTACCCCGTCCGCCGCACGCGCTCCATCGCGACGGTCGACGGCCGGAAGCCCAGCTTCTCGTAGAACCCCTGGACGTCGCCCCGCGCGCGCAGCACCCAGGTCATGTCGGGGTCGTCCCCCATCACGTGTTCGACCAGCGCACGGCCGATGCCGCGCCCGCGCGACGCAGCTTCGACGACCAGCATCGACAGGTACCCGTTGGACAAGCCGTCGCCGAGTGCGCGTGCGAAGCCGACGACCCGGTCGCCGTCCACGGCAACCACGGCCTGCCGCGCGTTGGCGACCAGGCGCTCGAACCGGGCCGGCTCGACGCGCGGCCCGTCCCAGCCGCCGGCGACCAGCAGGCGGCGCACGGCCTCGATCTCGTCGGGCCGGATCGGCCGGATGGTGCAGGCCATCGCGGCGCCGACGCTAGACGCCCTGCTTCAGGCTCGCCTCGATGAACGGATCGAGATCGCCATCGAGCACCTTTTGCGTATTGCTGATCTCGACGTTGGTCCGCAGGTCCTTGATGCGCGACTGGTCGAGCACGTACGAGCGAATCTGATGGCCCCAGCCGACGTCGGTCTTCGACGCCTCGAGCTTGTCCTGCTCGACCTGGCGTTTCCGCAACTCGGCCTCGTAGAGCCGCGATTTCAGCATCGCCATCGCTTCAGCCCGGTTGCGGTGCTGGCTGCGATCGTTCTGGCACTGGACCACGATGCCGGTCGGGTTGTGCGTGATGCGGATCGCCGAGTCGGTCTTGTTGATGTGCTGCCCGCCGGCGCCCGACGCGCGGAACGTGTCGATGCGCAGATCCGCCGGGTTGATGTCGACCTCGATCGACTCGTCGACCTCCGGATACACGAACACGCTGGCGAACGACGTGTGGCGGCCGCCCGACGAATCGAAGGGGCTCTTTCGCACCAGCCGGTGCACCCCGGTCTCGGTGCGCAGGTAGCCGTACGCGTAGTCGCCCTCGATCTTGATCGTCGCGCTCTTGATGCCGGCCGTCTCGCCTTCGGACTCCTCGAGCAGCTCGGCCTTGAAACCCTTGCGCTCGGCGTACTTGAGGTACTGGCGCTCGAGCATCTGCGCCCAGTCCTGCGCCTCGGTGCCGCCGGCCCCGGCCTGGATGTCGAGGAAGCAGTTGAACTGGTCCGCCTCGTTGGAGAACATGCGGCGGAACTCCATGCCTTCGACGATGGCCCGCAGGCCGGCCGCGTCGCCCTCGATCGAGACCAGCGTGTCGTCGTCGCTCTCGTCCTTCGCCATCGCGAACAGATCGTTCGCGTCGCCCAGATCGGTGTCGAGCCGGACCAGCGTGGCGACGATGTCCTCGAGCGACTTCTTCTCGCGCCCGAGTTCCTGCGCGCGCTTGGCGTCGTCCCAGACCTTCGGGTCCTCGAGCGCGCCGTTGACTTCGTTCAGTCGAGCGGCTTTGGCATCGAAGTCAAAGATACCTCCGCGCCTCGGCTGCGCGGGCGCGCAGGTCGGCGAGGGTGGCGGCGATCTGATTCAGGCGTTCGGCTTCCATGGGCTCGGTCGTGACGATGCGAAGCCGGCGATTGTAAGACACGCGGGTGCTTCGCCATCGTCGCGTTTCGGCGCGGAGCATATCGCCTCGGCACCGGCCCCATGCAGCTCGGCGGCGCATCCGATCAGGCGACGTGCGATCGATGCGACGCGGTACCCGGCGGCTCGGGTCGGTAGCGTTGCGCGCTCCTGGACCGGTGCGGTTGATTCGGCTGGGACAGCCCGGATCGTGGTTGGATGCGATGGCGCCGGCATCGCCGCGGCCGTCCCTACTTCGCGATCGTGATCGCCGGTCCGCTGCCCTGCCCCGTCGCCATGCTCATCTGGAACAACTGGAACAGCAGCGCGAAGGCCTTGCGGTTCCACGCGTAGCCGTCGTCGGGCGCCACCGCGTAGTAGCGATCGCGCCAGGTCACCACGAAGTCGGCGCCGGCCGGCGCGCTGGTGGACTCGACGATGCGCAGCGCGCTCACCGGGTTCTCCGCGATCGGCGGGGTGCGCGGGTCGGGCGCCACGTCGAACTCCCGCTCGTCGCCGACCCCCCGGCCGATGAAGTTCAGCACCTCGTGGAAGCTGCGCAGCGCGAGGCGGCCATGCATCGGGATCTCGCCGCCGACATGGCCGGCACGGATGTCGATCAGGATCTCGTTGACCGGCGCCTCCTCGGCTTCGGCATGCAGCCGCTGGCGCTCTTCGTCGGACAGCACCGCCGGATCGTAGTTGCTGATCATGACGCGGCCCACGATGCGCTTCGACACCCGCCAGACCTTTCCCCGGTCGTCGAAGGCGAGCGTGTAGTCCTTGTAGGTCGATGCGAAGGTCTCGGGCGTCACGCCGTCGGCCGGCACGGTCCAGCTGCGCTGGAAGTACAGCGGCTCGACGGACAGCGCGTGCCGGTCCTGGATCGACGACAGCTGGGCCATGGTGCGGCGGAACACGCTGTAGCCGTCGCGATCGGACGGCCGGTTCTCGTACGAGACGTAGCGATGCGCCGAGTCGACGTCGAGCCGCAGCTCGGATCCCATCAATCGCAGCAGCGAGTCGACGTCGTAGCCCTGGCGCAGCAGCAGCGTGAGCTTCTGCTCGACGAACGGCGTCAACAGCCGCTGCGTGTAGTCGTCGCCCTGCATCGGCGCGATGCTGATGGTGGGATTCTCTTCGGCCGTCGCGGTGAAGGTCGGCACCACGATGCCGCCGCGCGGCCCCGCCTGCGCCGGCCCGAAGCCGCCCGTGAGACCGAACCGGTAGGTGGCCGCGATGCTCGACACGGTGGTGAAGTGCATCGGCTCGTTGCGCCGTGCGCGGGCGATGTTGACGAGCAGCTGGTTGGCGACCGCGTCGCCGGTGCTGGTGTCGTACGACAGCACGACCCGGTCGAGCGACGTGACCGCCGCGCAGCCGGTCAGGCCGGCGATCAGGATCGACAGCGCGACGCATCTGGACGACATGGTTCTCCTCGGATCGATGACGCGACGAGAGCGGCGGACGGCGGCTCGCCGGACGTCGCCGCCGGCGCTCGATCGCAACGCGTCGGCGCCCGCCCGACTCTATCGCGCCCACCCGCCGCCGAGCACGACTGTCGTTTTTCGCGCAAGCCTTTTCGACCGCATTGCTCCTTGGAACGACTTCGGTGACAGTGGCGAACCCCGTGGAGACCGTCATGCCGCAGCCGAGCCAGGACCCCGTCAAGCGGGTTCGCCACTTCCGCCAGATCCTGGTCTGGCCGCTGCAGCTCGCGCCGCTGCCGGCCGAATCGCCGCTCCGCACGCACTGGTCCGCGCTGCGCTCGAACCCCGAACTTCACGCCTGGCGGGAGGTGGCCGACGAGTTCGACGTCGACCCGGCGCAGTTCCAGGAGCGGCACTACAGCGAGTTCGTGACCTTCCTGCCCTACGTGCGGCGCTTCCTGTACGGCGAGGGCAAGCCGACGCCGGCCGGCGACAGCGAGGCCGGCAGCGTCGACGCGCTCGCCGACGAGTCGCCGATCCGCGTCTTCCGCCGTGCCGATGTCGCGCAGGTCCGCGTGCGCTTCGACGCCACGACGACCCGCACCTTCGATATCGCCCACATCGATCTCTACTTCTTCTTCGACTGCGACGTCGTCATCCCGGTCATCGAGATTTACGCCGACGACCTGACGCTCCAGGAAGCCGAGGACACGATGTATCGCTTCGGTCGCGCCTTCCCCAACTTCTGGGATCGCGAGGGTCGCGGCGGACATTGCGTCGAGCGCGCCGAATGGCTGGCCGCCGACGGCAGCGTGATGGCCGCGTCGGACTACGAGCAGCGCGAGAAGTACCTGGCGCACGTCTGCGTGCATCGCTCGCCGCGCTTCGCGTCGCACTGGGAGTTCCTGTTGCGCCCGCTGGTGCCGGAACACTCCGACGATCCGGGCCCGGTGCGCTACCAGCAGGTCGAGTACGCGCGCATGCCGCTGCTGGCCTACCTCGCGATGGAGGACGCGCGCACGCTCACGCGCGCCGATTTCGTCCGTCTCGGCCTGGTCACGGCACCCGGCGGTTCGGCCGACCTGCCCTACTCCGAACGCCACGTGCGCGACTTCGAGGAGAAGTACTGCTACGACCAGTTCTGGCACGACCAGCGCGCCGAACATCCGGGCACGCGGCTGATGAACTGCGGGCATGCGTTCGTGATGGTCGGCGACGCGGGCGACCCCTACTTCGTCGACCGCGACGCCGGGCTGCTCGGCCAGTTCCGCCACCAGTACTTCCTGCTGTTCCTCATCCCGCACTTCCACAAGGCCACGCTGCTGATGATGTCGGATCGCATGTCCGACGCGCTCAATCGGCTCGACGTCTCGGACATCGAGACGGTCAAGCGCTTCAAGATCGTCATCCGCGGACTGCTCGAGACCTTCCTGCGCTTCACCCATCGCTACTGGTTCCACGAAGTGTCGGACCAGCCCCAGGCGCGCGATCTCTACCGCATGACCGCGACGTTCCTCGCCAACGACGCGTCGTACGTCGAGGTGCGCGAGAGCATCGAGCACATGAGCGCCTACCTCGACAGCGACTCGCTGCGCCGTCAGGCCAATACCGTCGTGCGCCTCACGGTCGTGACCATCTTCGGCCTGATCGGGACGGTGGCCACCGGCTTCCTCGGCATGAACACGTTCGCGCTCGCCGAGTTGCCGGCGCTCGATCGCGTGGGGATCTTCTTCGCCGTGCTGATCCCGACCGCCCTGCTCACGTTCTATTCGATCCGGAAGGCGAAGCGCCTGTCCGACTTCCTCGAAGCGCTGTCCGACGAGCACGTGCCGGCGCGGGCCGTGCTGCGCTCGGCACGCGAGGTGTGGGCCCGGCGACGGGCCGCCGCGGCCGACAGCCGCCAGCTACCCGACTGAGCGCCCGGTCGACGGCGCCGTCGAGCCGACGGACGCTGGCCGCAGGCGACGCCGCACGAGGTCGAGGTGCGCCCGCAGCAGATGGACCTCGTGATAGAAGGCCAGCGGAATGCGCAGCGCGTCGACCGAGCCTTCGATCGCGTCCAGTCGGGCGAGCTCGTCGCCGCGCTCGTCGTGCATCGGGTCGTGTGCCGTGCCGCCGCGTGACGCACGCGCCCGCGCCTCGATCGTCCGCACCTCGCCGTACCAGCGGAAGATCTTGGACCGCACGCGCCAGCGGTAGAACGCCGGCACGATGCGCGTCAGGGGAATCGTCAGCGCCACGAGCGGCACGATCACCACCAGCAGCCGCTCGATCAGGTTGGCGAGCCAGAACGGCAGGTAGCGCTGCAAAAAGGGGCGGCCCGACTGGAACCAGCGGGCCGCCTGCTCGGACATCGGGAAATCCTGGACCGTCGACGACGGAAACTCGCCGCGGTGCTGGAACAGGCCCGGCCCGCCGTGCACCTCGCTCGCGGCCTCGAGCAGCAGGTAGACCAGCGCCGGGTGCAGGTCGTCGCGCGACACCAGCAACGACGTCGCGGCCAGCAGCCGGACGTCGTGCTCGGGCCGGCCCGTCGCCAGGTCGACGGCCCCCTGGGGCAGGACCAGCGGCGTCAGCGTCGGGAAGTAGCGGGCAATGGCCTCGCTCTGCGCCAGGCTGACGATCTGCAACGGCCCGCGGAACAACGACCGGATGAACGGCGACTCGGGGGCGCCGATGACGAAGGCGATGTCGAGCTGTCCCGCGCCGAGCAGTCGCGCGGCGTCGGCGCCGCCCACCTCGAGCAGCGTGGCGTTGCCCTCGTCGACGCCGGCCGCGGCCAGCATCTGCAGCGACAGGCGCCTGAGGCCGCTTCCCGGCACGCCGACGCCGATGCGCTTCCCCTTCAGGTCGGACAGCCTGGCGAGCTGGTCCATGTGCGACGAGAACAGCCACACCGGCTCGTAGTACACGCCGGCGATGGTCTCGAGCTTCGGCGCCTCGTCCATCGACCCGATGCCGCTCTGGATGAAGCCCACGTCGTAGACCACGCCGTCGACCGGGCGGCGCGCCCGCAACCGCTCGTAGTTCTCGACGGCGCCCGAGGACGGATGCAGTTCCAGCGTGATGCCGCTTCGCGCCAGGATGCTGCGGTAGCGCTTGGCGAATTCGTCGTAGGCCCCGCCTTCGGTGCCGGCGGTCATCACGATGGTGGACGGCGGCGCGGGGCGCACGAAGCGTTGCGCGACCCAGGCCACCAGCGTCAGCAGCAGCAGGACCGGCAACAACGTGACCAGCGTGTCGCGCCACGACAGGTGGAAGCGGTCCGCGATGCGCTCGGCGATGCGGCGTCGACCCGGCGACGGTGACGTGGAGATGCGGGATGTCGGCGTCGATGGCGGCACCGATCGATGTTGACACAGGGCGACGTGCGCCCGGGTGACGGTCGGACGGCGCCGTGGCGCGGCGACCACGCGTCGCGACCAGCGACGGTTGTTCCAGACGTCGACGAGGCGAGCGGTGGTGGCGCTGGATCCGCTGGCGCCGCCTCAAATCGTCGCGACGCGCCGGGAGCGTCGCTCGGAGGTCCGCGTCGTGCACCGGCGGACTCATCGGTATCATCGGCTTCCATCCAGGGGCAACGCGCCGGGACGAGTGCTTCGTCGTCTCGCCGTCGCTCATCCCGCGCCGCTCTTCGACGCGGGCACAAACCTCAATCGAGCGCCGCACCCATGCGTCCCGTCTTCCGCATCGATCGACGCTCGCGCAAGATCTTCCTGTCGCGCGCGAGCTGGAGCCGCCGGCTCTGGTTCCTGCTCGGCGCCGTGCTGGTCGGCCTGGTCTCGGTCGGCTTCGCGGTCGCCGCGAACCAGGCGAACGCCTTCTTCCATCGCCTGGTCGAGGCGGGCGCGTGGGTGCCCTTCGTCGTCGCGCCCGTCGGCTTCGCGCTGGTCCGCTGGTCGACGATCCGCTGGGTCCCCGGCTCGCAGGGCAGCGGCATTCCACAGGCGATCGCGGCATTGACCCTCGACGAAGCGAGCCGCCGTCGGCTGCTGTCGCCGAAGGTGGCGTTGGGCAAGATCGTTCTCACCGTGATCGGATTGATGTCGGGTGCGTCGATCGGACGCGAGGGGCCGTCGGTACAGGTCGGCGCGTCGATCATGTATGCGCTGTCGCGATCGGCGGCCTTTCCGTTCGAGGGCATGCAGCGCGGGCTGATCCTGGCCGGCGGCGCGGCCGGCGTCGCCGCGGCGTTCAACGCGCCGCTCGCCGGCATCGTCTTCGCCATCGAGGAGATGGCCCGTTCGTTCGAACAACGCACGATCAGCATCGTCGTCACGGCGGTGATCGTGGCCGGTGTGGTCTCGCTGGCACTGCAGGGCAACTACGCCTACTTCG
The DNA here is from genome assembly GCA_903644065.1 of Betaproteobacteria bacterium. Taxonomy (GTDB): domain Bacteria; phylum Pseudomonadota; class Gammaproteobacteria; order Burkholderiales; family Burkholderiaceae_D; genus CAHJXF01. Next base: position 3,673 of record CAHJXF010000044.1, on the reverse strand, counting down.
GCCGCACCGTGGCCGGGGTCGACATGCCGGCCGCGCTGCCGGCGGTCCTGCTCTGCGGCCTCGTCGGCGGGCTCGGCGGCGGCCTCTTCAGCCGCGTGCTGCTGGCGCTCGGCACCGAACGCTACCGGGTGCTGACCCGCTGGCAGCGCGATCGTCCCGTGGCGTTCGCGGCGGCCTGCGGCCTGACGGTCGCGACCATTGGCGCCTTGTCGGGCGGGCTCACCTACGGCACGGGCTACGAAGAAACGCGTGAACTGCTGACCGGTCGGGTCGACAGCGAAACCTTCGGTATCGCCAAGCTCGCGGCGACTCTCGTCTCGTACCCGAGCGGTATCCTGGGCGGGCTCTTCGCGCCGTCGCTCGCCGTCGGGGCCGGCTTCGGTCACAACCTGGCGCTGCTGTTTCCCGCGCAACCGCACGGGGCGCTGCTGCTGCTCGGCATGGGCAGCTATTTCGCCGGCGTGGTCCAGGCGCCGCTGACCGCCTTCGTGATCGTGCTGGAGATGACGCAGAACGCCGAGTTGGCGCTACCGCTGATGACCGCGACGCTGATCGCGCACGCGGTGTCGCGCACCGTCTGTCCACGACCCCTCTACAAGCAGCTGGCACGTGGCTTCAAGCACACCGGGTGATCCTGAATCGTCGGTAGTGGGCCGTGTCGCATGACGTCGCCCGACCGAACGGCGAACCGACGTCGCGACGAGCAAGGCGTACGAGGCAGCGCGACGCTGGCATCGGCCGATAGCGATCGACCCGCTCACGGCCGCCGCTCACCGCCGAGAAGCTTCGGGACCCGCTTCGGCCCGTTCCAGCGCGCTGTCGCCGCACCTTCGTGCGAGCCGCGTCGATTCCGTCGACGAACGGCGCGATCGCACCGTTCGTCGCTCGACCACGGATTACTTGGTCGGCGTGCCGTCCCTGGCGGGCGCCGGATAGGTCGGGGCGTCGCCCGGCGCCGTCGAACTGCTCTTGTCGCCGGTCGGCTTGCCCTTCTGCATCGAAGTCGACTTGCTCATGTCGTTCGGCGTGGTCGACGGCGTCTTGCTCAGGTTGCCGCCGGGATTCGTCGCGTTGGGCGACGTCGCGGTGCTGCCCGGCGCGGTCGGCGCGGCACCGACGCCGGGCTTCTGCTCGATCGGCGTTCCCGTGCTGGCCTGGCCGCCCGGGGCACCGGCCGTCTGCGCCGACACGATCAGCGGAGCGCAGGTCAGTGCGAGGGCGGCGATAAGTCTGGAAGCGTTCATGGTGGTCTCCTGATCGTTGAAAGAGCGGCCGAGCCGCCTTTCGCATCCTAGGAACATCGGCCCGCCGCGACAGCACGTGTCGTCCGATTGCTGGGTAGGGCGATGACCCGCTGCGCCGCCTCACTCGCCCTGCTCGACGATGAACTGCACCTTCGTGCTGCCGTTGTAGCTGTTGGCCGCGAGCCGATACACGAGGTGCGCGCGGTCGGGCAGCACCGCCACGTTGTTGAACCAGATCGCGTCGAACAGGCGCCGGCCTTTCCGCAACGTCAGCTTGAGATGCTTTTCCTTCACGATGCGCTGGCTCTCGACGGCGAAGGCATCGACGAACAACGGCGGCGCGAAGCCCTGGCCCCACACCTGCGCGTCGAGCGCCACGACGTTGGCGACCGTGGCCTCGTCCTCGTCGAGCGATCCGTCGGTCTGGATGGTGCGGGTCAGGGACGCCGGGTCGAGCAGCGTGCGGACGGCCTTCTCGAAGCACGCCTCGAATCGCGCGAAGTCGGCCTGCGCGATCGACAGGCCGGCCGCCATCGAATGACCGCCGAACTTGGCGATCAGCCCCGGTTCGCGCTTGAAGACGAGGTCGAGCGCGTCGCGCAGGTGGAGCCCCGCGATCGATCGACCGGAGCCGCGCAGCGACCCGTCGGCGTTCGGCGCGAACGCGATGGTGGGTCGGTGGAAGCGATCCTTCAGCCGCGACGCGACGATGCCGACGACACCCTGGTGCCAGGTCTCGTCGAACAGCACGATCGACGCCCGGGGTCGCGTATCGGGGGCGACCCGCTCCGCCATGCGCGCCTGCTCTGCCTCGACCGCTCGCAGCGCGCTCTCCTGCATCGTCGCCTCGATGTCGCGGCGCTCGCGATTGATCCCGTCGAGCTGCTCGGCGATCCGGTTCGCCCGCAACGGATCGTCGGTCACCAGGCACTCGATGCCGAGCGTCATGTCGGCGAGCCGGCCGGCCGCGTTGACGCGCGGGCCGAGCGCAAAGCCGAGGTCGAAGGCGCCCGCGCTGCGCGACTCGCGGCCGGCGATGCGGAACAGCGCCGCGACGCCCGGCTGCATGCGGCCGCTGCGGATGCGCTCCAGTCCTTGCGCGACGATCAAGCGGTTGTTGGCGTCGAGCCGCACCACGTCGGCGACCGTGCCCAGCGCGACCAGGTCGAGCAGCCGATCGAGCCGCGGCTGCACGACGGTCGATCGTCCGGTCGACGACGCGGTCGATGGCGCGGTCGACTGCGTGGTCGATGGCGCGGCCGTGTCGAAGCGGCCGCGCCGACGCAGTTCCGCGCGCAGCATCAGCAGCACGTAGAACATCACGCCGACCCCCGCGATGTGCTTGCTCGGAAAGGCGCACCCCGGCTGGTTGGGATTGACGATGCACGCGGCCGCGGGCAGTCGCGCGGCCGGCAGGTGGTGGTCGGTGACGACGACGTCGATGCCCATGCGGTTCGCGGCCGCCACCCCGTCCACGCTGGCGATGCCGTTGTCGACGGTGACGATCACGTCGGGGCGCTTCGAGGCCTGCGCGAGTTCGACGATCTCGGGCGTCAGCCCGTAGCCGTGCTCGAAGCGGTTGGGCACGAGATAGTCGACCTGCCGGGCACCGAGCATGCGCAGGCCGCGGAGACCCACGGCGCAGGCGGTCGCGCCGTCGCAATCGTAGTCGGCGACGATGCACAGCCGCCGGTCTGCATCGATGGCATCGGCGAGGAAGACGGCGGCGCGATCGGCGTGCAGCAGCAGCGACGGTGGCAGCAGTCGCGACAGGTCGGCCTCGAGCTCGCGCGGATGCGTCACGCCGCGCGACGCGTAGAGCCGCGCGAAGAACGGCGCGATGCCGGCGGCGACGAGGGCGTCGTGCGCCTGGGCGTCGACCGGGCGGCGGGCCAGCTTCATGCGGCAGGGCCTTCGCCGAAGAGCTCGGCGAGCGACGGCGTGCGCCCGCGACCGGGCCACAGCCTGCGCCAGAACCCGGCGAGATCGCGCGGCCCGAGCGTCAGCGTCTTCGCCCGCTCGCGGCCGCACAGCACCAGCGTGACGCTGCCGATCGAGCCGTCGCCCTGCTGCCGCAGGACGCCGCCGAGGCGCAGATCGAAGCGCTGCAATTGTTCGCGCCAGCCGCTCCAGTCGTCGCGCCGCGCCGGATCGACGAAGCGATCGAAGCTCTCGAGGGCCCGTCCGGCGTCCGGCTCGACCGACAGCGATGCGAGCAGCGGCACGCCCGAGTCGATCGCGGCGTAATGCGGCGACTCGGCCCGCGGCGCGCCGTTGCCGGACAGCCAGAGCGTGTTGATGGTCGGCCGTCCGTCCGCCTCGCGCGCCTGGTTGACGTCGTGGCCGAACCACAGCATCTGGATCTCGTTGACGCAGCGTCGCCACGCGAGCGCCGGATCGGGACCGTCCGGCGAACCGCCGGCTCCGCC
>CAHJXF010000043.1 GCA_903644065.1 Betaproteobacteria bacterium | reverse complement strand
GGCTGGTCCACCTCCTGCTCCCGGAGGCCCCGTTCGGCACGATGGCCGAGCTCTGCGTCGTCGACACCGCGCGATGCGTCGTGCTGCCCGACGGCCTCGACGCGGTCGCGGCGGCCGCGCTGGCGATCCCGGCGATGTCGTCGTGGGCCGCGCTGCGGGAACGAGCGCGGCTGGTCGAAGGCGAGACCGTCCTCGTCAACGGCGCCACGGGCGCGTCGGGCCGCGTCGCCGTGCAGATCGCCCGCCACCTGGGTGCTGCACGCGTGATCGGCACCGGCCGGAACGAAGCGGTGCTGGCCGAACTGTCGGCGCTCGGGATGGACGACGCGATTCGCCTGGGCGATGACCGCGACGCCTTGTCGGCCGCCTTCGAACAGGCGTTCGGCCGGGGCGTCGACATCGTGCTCGACTACCTCTGGGGACCGAGCGCGGAAGGGTTGATCGCGGCGGCGGCGAAGGCCGGGCCGGTCGGGCGACCCATCCGCTTCGTGCAGATCGGCTCGATCGGCGGCGCGACGATCCCGATGCCGGCCGCGCCGCTCCGTTCGTCGCCGCTGCAGTTGATGGGCAGCGGCCTGGGCAGCGTGCCGCTGCCACGCCTCGTCGATGCGATCGACGGTGCGCTGCGGGCAGCAGCGAGCGAAGGCTTTCGCGTCCCGGCGCGACCCGTGGACCTGAGCGAGGTGGGCTCGCAGTGGTCGATGGACGGCACGCGCACGGTCTTCACGATGTGAACAGAGGGCGCACCGCCGGGTCGGACCGCTCAGGCACGATCTCGTGCGAGGGCGGGACGCACGATCTAGTGCGAGGGCGGGACGCACGATGCGAAAGGTGATCCGCAACGACGGCGACTGCTACAGCGTCGGCGTCGGCGTCGGCGTCGGCGTCGACCGAATTACGCCGGCGTCTGCCGCATCACCTCGTCGCGCAGTTCGCGCCTGAGGATCTTGCCGACGTTGGTCTTCGGCAGTTCGTCCCTAAAGCGGATGTGGCGCGGTTTCTTGTAGCCGGTGAGATGCTCGGCGCACCAGGCCGCGACCTGCTTCTCGTCGAGCGTCGCGTCGTCCTTGACCACGAACAGCATCACGGCTTCGCCGGAGTTCGTGTCGGGCACGCCGATCACCGCGCACTCGCGCACGCCGGCGAGGCCCGACACCACGCCTTCGACCTCGTTCGGATAGACGTTGAAGCCCGACACCAGGATCATGTCCTTCTTCCGGTCGACGATCCGCGTGTAGCCGTCGGCGTCCATGATGCCGATGTCGCCCGACTTGAAGAAGCCGTCGCGGGTCATGACCTTCGCCGTCTCGTCGTCCTTTTGCCAGTAGCCGCGCATCACCTGGGGACCGCGGATCGCGATCTCGCCGCGCTCGCCGACCGGCACCTCGCGTTCGTCGTCGTCGAGGATCCTGAGCTCGACGTTGGGCAGCGGCAGGCCGATGGTGCCGGTGAAGGCGTCGGTGTCGGTGCGGTTGCAGGTCACGCCCGAACAGGTCTCGGACAGGCCGTAGCCTTCGGCGATGGGGCAGCCGGTGATGGCGAGCCACTTCTTCGCGACCGCCTCCTGCACGGCCGTGCCGCCCCCGTTCGAGATCACGAGTTCCGAGAAGTCGAGCTTCGCGAAATCGGGTTGCGCGGCGAGCCCGGCGAACAGCGTGTTGACCGCGGGAAAGACATGGATGCGGTGCTTGCCCAGCTCGGCGATGAAGCCGGCCATGTCGCGCGGATTGGGGATCAGCAGGTTGAGACCGCCGAGGCGCATGCCGAGCAGCGAGCAGGTGATGAACGCGAACACGTGATAGAGCGGCAACGCACAGACGATCGTGACCTGGCCGCTGATCGGCTTTCGGCCCAGGCCCGGCAGCGTCCACGCCTCGGCGGCGATCAGCCCCGCGACGACGGTCCGATGCAGCAGCGTCGCGCCCTTCGAAACGCCCGTGGTGCCGCCGGTGTACTGCAGCACGGCCACGTCGTCGGGGCCCACGGCGACGCGGGACAGCGTCGACTTCCGGCCGAGCGCCACGGCGACGTTGAACGGCGTGGAGCCCGGCAGCGAGTAGGCCGGCACGACCTTCTTCACGCGACGCACGACGAAGTTGGTCAGCGTGCCCTTGACGAGCCCGAGCAGGTCGCCGACGGCGGCCACCACCACGTGGCGGATCGCCGTCGCCGCGACGACCTGTTGCAGCGGCGTCGCGAAATTTTCCAGCACGATGATCGCGGTCGCGCCCGAGTCCTTCAGCTGGTGCTCGAGCTCGCGCGGCGTGTAGAGCGGATTGACGTTGACGGCCACGAGGCCCGCGCGCAGCACGGCGGCCACGGCGACCGGGTACTGCAGCAGGTTGGGCATCATGATCGCGACGCGGTCGCCCTTCGCGAGGCCCTTCGATTGCAGCCATGCGGCGAGCGCGGTCGACAGCCGGTCCCATTCGCCGTAGGTCAACGTCGTGCCCATGCAGGCGTAGGCGAGCCGGTCGCGGTACTTGGCGAAGCTTTCCTCGAACAGCTCGACCAGCGATGCATAGCGCGTGATGTCGAGGTCGGCGGGGACGCCGGGCGGATAGTGGGCGGTCCAGGGACGGGCGGCGTCTGCCATGTCGATTCCTCCGAGTTAGTCGGGTCCGTCGATCTCGTCGGCTGCACGTCCGTCGATACAAGACGTGCTTCTACCAAGGTCGATGCAGGGCTCGGTGAAGCAGCCGCCCACGTCGAGGACGGCCGGCCGTTCGCTCATCACGATGTCGAAGCGCGCGCAGAGACCAGGAGATCGAAGGAACGAGCCGCGGTGACCCTGCTGCCGACGCGCGCCGCCGACCACGACCTCAAGCGAACACGTCCGACACGTACCGTCCGTGCTCGTGCTCCATGCGATCCGCCCACCGGTTCGCTTCCGCATCGTCGATCTGCGTCGCCTTCTGATAGATGCGGATGAACGTCTCGCGGACCGCCGGCGCCATGTACTTGCCGTCGCCGCAGACGAAGAATTGCGCGCCGTCGCGGAACAGCTGCGCGACCTCGACCCGGTCCTTCCACACGCGGTGCTGCACGAACAGCACGTCGCCATCGGGCTTGGCGGAGAAGGCGGGCCGCATCTCGACGACGCCGGCCGCCTCCCAGGCCGCGAACTCGTCGCGGTACAGGTAGTCGACGTCGGGATGGTCGACGCCGAAGAACAGCAGCGACCGGCCGACCTCGCGACCCGCGGCCTTTTGCGCGGCGCGCTCCTGCAGGAAGCCGCGGAACGGCGCCACGCCGGTACCCGCGCACACCATCACCATCGCCACCTTCGGGTCGGCCGGCGGGTGGAAGCCCGACTGCGACGGCCGCACCGCGACGGCCAGCCGGTCGCCGGCCTGCAGGTTGGCGAGGTAGGTCGACGCGACGCCGAGGAAGCGCCCCTGCCCCGACAGCGACGGCGCATCGACCACCGCGATCGTCAGGCTGGCCTGCGCATCGTCGGCCAGCGGCGACGACGAGATCGAGTACTGACGCGCGCGCAGCAGCGGCAGCATCGCGAGGAACTGCGCGAACGTCAGGCTGCACGACTGCGCGCGCTCGACGAGGTCGAGCACGCTGACGCGCTTGTCGAGCACCTCGCTCGCGTACGCGTCGTCGCTCGCGAGACGGTACAGCTCCTCGGTCTCCGGTCGGCAGGGCGTCAGCGCGGCGAGCTGCGCGAGTTGCGCGCGGGTCGCCGGCTGCGCCAGCTCGACGTAGTTGGACAGCACCTCGAAGGCGCCGATCGGATAGTCGGCCGGCAACGTGGCGGCCGCACCCGGCTGCTTGTGGATGACGATCTGCGTGTCGTCGGCGAGACCGAAGCGGCGCAGCGCGCGCTGCACGTTGGACGGTGCGTTGCGCGGCAGCACCGCGAGGTAGTCGCCGCTCCGGTACCGCATGCCGGCCGGCAACGCGATCTCCAGGTGCCGCTTGGAGCGCTTCCGCGACGGGTCCATCGCGGCGAGGTCGACCAGCTCGCGGTTGGCGACGATGGTGGCCTGCTCGAGCTCGGTCAGCTGCAGCGCGCTCTCGCGGCCGGCCCGCAGCACCTCGACGTCGAAGCTCGGTGCCGACGGCTTCTCGGCCACCGCGTGCCCGAGGGCGCGGCCTAAGTCGGTCCACAGTCCTTCGTACCACTCGTCGAACGCGCCGAAGAAATCGCCGCCCGCATCGGCTTCGCCGCGCGGCCGCAGGCGCGTCGCGCCGGCCGCCTCGAGCGCCGCGTCGACGCGCTTCGGCACGAACTGGTAGGTGCGGGCCCATTGCCGGTTGCCGCAACCGAACACGGCGTACGGGACGCCGCCGAGGTCGGTCGACGAGCGGCTCTCGATCCATGCGAGGAACTTCTTCGCGTTGTCGGGCGCCTGTCCCTCGTAGGACGCGGTGACGACGACCACCGGCGTGTCGCCGGCGAACAGGTCCACGGATTCGTCGAGCGCCGCGATCGTCGGCTTGTAGCCTTGCCGCGGCGCGTCGGCCGCGATCCGGCGCGCGAACATCTCGGAGGCCCCGGTGTTGCTGCCGAAGAGAATCGTCAACGGCCGCGCGTCGCCGGCCGGCAGCGCCTCGTCGGCCTCTTCCTTCTGCAACGGCCGCGACGACGGCGCCGCGGTCGGCGACCGCATCGCGAAGCCGCCCTTGCCGCGCGCCTTCGCGCGGATGTCGAGCCCGTGCGGCTTGATGGTCAGCGTCTCGGCGACCTCGAGCTGGTAGCCCGGGTCCTCCAGCACGATGTCGAAGCGCTGCAGCAGCATCGCCATGACGAGCTGCGCCTCCTGCATCGCGAACGGCCGGCCGATGCAGGCCCGCGCGCCGTTGCCGAACGGTTTCCAGGCGTTGGGCGGCAGCTTCTCGGCGTTCTCCGGCGCGAAGCGCTCGGGGTCGAACGTCTCCGCGTCGTCGCCCCACACCGCCGGGTCGCGATGCAGCATCGGCTGCAGCACCAGCAGCGTGTCCTTCGGCGTCAGCGGATAGCGGCCGCCGAGCAGCGTGTCCGCGGCCGGCTTGACCGCGAACGCAGGTGCCGTGGGCCACAGGCGCAGCGTCTCCATCAGCAACTGCTCGATGTAGCGCAGCTGCGCGAGATGCTCGACCCGCGGCAACTCGTCGCCGAGCACGTCGTCGACGATTCGCTGCGCCTTCACCAGCACGTCGGGATTCTTGAGCAGCAGATAGGTCGCGAACGACAGCAGCCCGCTGGTGGTCTCGTGGCCCGCGATCAGGAACGTGACCATCTGGTAGCGGATGTTCTCGTCCGACAGCTTCTCGCCGGTCACCGGATCGACGCCGTTCAACATCACGTTGAGGAGGTCCTTCTTCTCCAGCCCCTGCGGGTCCTGGCGCCGCTCGGCGATCAGCTGCTCGGCCACCTTCGCGAGCACGACTTGGTCGGCCTCGTACTTGCGCTTCCGGTTGACCATCAGGTTCGACAGCAGCTCGGGGCGACGGCCGCGCTGGCCGGCTTCCTCGAGCGCGTCGACCATCGCGGCAACGAACGGGTGCATCTCGTTCTGGTAGAAGCTGTTGAAGCGGTAGTCGAACGCGCAGAGCGCGATGGTGTCGAGCGTGAGGCGCGTCATGTTGTCGGCCACGTCGATCACCGCACCCGAGCCGTAGCGCTCCCACTTGACGAACATCTGGTGCGCGATGTCGACCATGCGATCGAACATCGAGCGCACGCCGAGCGGCCCGAACGCCGGCATCAGCAGGCGATGCGCCTTGGCCCAGTTGGGCTCGCTGTTGTAGGCGGTGAAGAGTCCGTCGCCGGCGAACGCGCGAATCTCCTTCAGCGGTCCGTGGATGCGCTTCTGAAAGCGCTTCTCGTCGGACAGCTCGTCGACCAGCGCCTGGGAGCTGACGACGTACATGGCCTTGCCGAAGATCGTCAGGCGGTAGATCGGCCCGTACGTCTTCGCGAGCTTCATCATGCTCTGGATCGGCGCTGCCGAATCGAGCTCGCCGACGTTGCCGACGATCGGCCGCATCGGCGGCTGGGGGACGAGGTGGTCTGGCATGGCGGAGAGGGTTGATCGTTTCGACGTACGGGGCGTCCGGTGTCGCCGCGTGTCGACGGACACGCCGCTCGGTCCCCGCCTGCGCGGGGACGACGGTCAATGAAGGGCGGTGCTGGTGGCGCGGGGCTTGCGGACCGTCTTCCGCGCCTTGCCCTTCGACGCCCCGTCGCCCGGCGCTGCGCGAGCGGCCTTCGGCACGGCTTTCTTGGCGACCTTCTTGGAGGCTTTCGGCTTCACCACCGCCGCCTTGCGGATCGATGGCGCGGACGGTGGCTCGTCGGCCGAAACGCCGGCCTCGACCGCCTTCGTGGCGGCAACGCCGGTCGCCGCCTCTCCCGCGACGGCGGGCTGCTTCATCGCCGCGTCGAGCAGGCGGCGATGCTCGTCGACCACGAAGTCCGCTATGTCGGCCACGTCGGGCACGGCGCGCCGGCAGGCGATCAGGCCGTAGTCGAGCGAGCCGTTGTAGCTCTGCACCGTGATGTTGAGCGCGACCCCGTGGGTCGGGATCGAGACCGGGAAGTAGCTCAGCATCCGCGCGCCGCGCACGTACAGCGTCATCTGGGCGCCGGGCACGTTGGACACGGCGACGTTGGCGACCGGCGGCAACGAGTTGGCGAGGCCCGAGCGCCCGTACATCGAGGCCAGCCCCGACATCAGCCACGGCGCGCCGAACGACGGGAAGTCGGTGGGAATGGCGGCCTTGATGTTGCCCATCATGGTCTTGGCCGCGGCCGACGACTCGTGGATCGCCGCGAGGCGCTCGATCGGATCCGCGACGTCGGTGGCGAGCGTCATCATCGTCATCGACACCTGGTTGTTGGCATCGGTGTTGCCGGCGTCGCGCAGCGACACCGGCACCGCGGCGGTGAGGGACTTCTTCGGCAGCGCGTCGTACTCGCCCAGGTAGCGACGCAGCGCACCGCCGCAGATCGCCAGCACGACGTCGTTCAGCGAATAGCCGAGGCGCTTGCCGATCTGCTTCGTCTCGGCCAGCGGAATCGAACGGCCCGCGTACGCGCGCTGATTGGTGATCGACACGTTGAACAGCGTCTTCGGGCCGAACAGCTTGACTTCCTTGCCGATCGTCCAGTCGCGCTTGCCGTCGGCATCCGGCGTCGGCAAGGCCACGCTCTGCAGCGCGCGCGCCATGTCGGGCAGCGTCTTGACGAGCTTGACGTACTGCTGCAGCGCGTTGCCGATCGCGGCCGAGGCCAGCTCGGCCATGCCGAGCTGGTAGCGATGCCCGCGGCGCTGCTCGCGCGGCGCCCTCACCTTCCGCGGCTCGGGCGTCACGTCCATGATGGCGGTGGCGAACGCGACGCCGGCCTGGCCGTCGATCCCGGCGTGATGCACCTTCGTGTACAGCGCCACGTGGCCGCGGTTCTCGAGCCCGTCGATGACGAAGAATTCCCACAGCGGACGGCTGCGATCGAGCAGCGACGAATGCAGCCGCGCGACGTACTGCTCGAGCTGCTTGAACGTACCGGGCCGCGGCAGCGTGACGCGGCGGATGTGATAGTCGATGTCGACGTCGTCGTCCTCGACCCACACCGGATTCGACATCTCGAACGGCATCAGCGCGAGCTTGCGCGTGAAGATCTCGGAGATGTGCAGCCGGCCGATGATGTGCTCGCGGAAGTCCTCGTAGAAGTCGCCCTCGTAACCCTCGGGCAGCTCCAGCACGTGCATGCCGCCCACGTGCATCGGCGTCTCGGGGGTCTCGAGATGCAGGAAGCTCGCGTCCATCCCGCTCAGGTGATTCATGCCGGCTCTCCTCGCGTGGGCGGCGACGATCCTCGTCGCCCGCTGCTGGACGGTCGTCGAGCGGACCGTCGTTGGTGACGACGTGCCGTCGTGCCGTTCTCTGTGAAAGGGGTTTCGTGCCGGCGCCGGTCGCGCCGGATCGCACCGTCGACCCGGTTCGCGTCCGGGCGGCACGAGTCTCCTCGATCACGGCAATATAGCAGCCGCAAGATGCGGGACAACGCGGGTTTGCCCTCGGCGGAGGCCGCCCCGCGACCCGCACGCGGCCGCATCGGCGACCGGCGACCGGCGACCGGCGACAGACATCGAGACGCTCGCCGACCGGACTTCGCGGTACGCGGCCCATCACCGCGACCGCCGCCTCGTCATGCATCCGATCGGCGTCCCGAAGAGCGAAGTCGCGGTCGTGGCGCTGATCGGCGCATCGGACCTCGCGTCGGGCGGTCGCCTGCCAGTCGGTGTTCGTGGACCGCAGCCGTTCAGCCGGCCTGGATCGCCGTCATCAAGCGCTTGCGCGACGCCAGCAGTCCGTTGGCCTGCATGTCATCCAGGTGCCGCTGGGTCGACGGCGGCTGCGCCGTCGAGCCGACATGCCGCTCCAGCACGGCGAGGAAGGGTCGCATGAGGCGCGGGTCGAAGTGCGCGCCGCTCTCGCACATCATCTGCTCGACCGCGAGCTTGTGCGGCCAGGCGCGCTTGTACGGGCGCTCGTTGGTCAACGCATCATAGACGTCGGCGAACGCGCAGATGCGGGCGGCGAGCGGAATGTTCTCGCCGGCGGTGCTCGGGTAGCCCGCGCCGTTCCACCACGTGTGGTGATACTTGGCGATCATCGCCGCCATCTGCAGCGTCGCGTCGCTCGACGGCTCGAGGAGTTGCGCGCCGACTTCCGTATGCGCGCGCATCGCGGTGATCTCGCTCGCGTCGAGCGGGCCCGGCTTCAGCAGGATCATCTCGTTGACCGCGATCTTGCCGATGTCGTGCAACCGCGACGCATGTTCGATGCGCAGGCAGTTCTCGGCGTCGATGCCGATCTCCGCGGCGAGCAGTCCGGCCAGGCGCCCGACGCGAAAGCAGTGTTCGCCGGTCTGGTCGTCGAGGAACTCCGCCGCCAGGGCCCAGTTCTCCGCGACATCGTAGGCGGCGGTGCGCATCGCCGCCTTCAACGACTCGATGCGCAGACCGGCCAGGTCGCCGTGGATGGCCGTCAGTTCGTCGTGCTTGCGCATCTCGTCGTGGCGCGGTGGCGACTTCGCCATCAGGAACGGATTGGCGATGTCGGCGATCGTGGTCGACGCGACGTCGTCGTCGTCGAGCCAGCCGCGCACGCCGGCGAAGGGATCGAACGGCGCCGGCGGCGGCGTGGGCGAGACCGGCGACTCGCGCATCGTCACCCCGCGAGCGGTCATCTGCCGATAGAACTTGGCGTTCTTGACGCCGGCGCTGTATTCGATCAGCTCCCTGCCGTGGTTGATCCTGGGGCCGGCGGTGTAGTCGACCAGCTCCTTCGCGTAGTGCATGCCGGCCTTCGCCGTGGTCGTGACGATGCGCGTGAGCGCGTCCAGGCCCGAACGCACGTCGTCGGGATAGCGTGCGTAGCGGTCGAGGTCCGACGTCTCGCCGGTCAGGGTGCGCTTGTGCACCTCGATCAACGCGCGCAGCACATCGTCGTGATACAGGCGGTCCTGCTTGCTTCGCTCGTGCAGGTCGAGCAGTTGCCGGCGCGCGCGCGCCTCGCGCGTCAAGTCACGGCTCGCCCAGTCGCAAAGAGCCGACGCGATGGCGAGGAGGCGGGTCACACGCGGGTTTTCGATGGCATCCATGCGCTCCGAGGCCGCATTGAGCAGCAGTTCGGCCGTCTCATGGTCGTCCTTGGAAAGCAGGTAGATCGCTCGGTAGTATTCGAATGTGGTCTTCAACACGACATCGGCCATCGGGTTGTCTTCCAGCGAATCGGTGCCGATTCGCAAGTAACGCAGCGCAGCTTCCTCGTTGCGTAGTCGATGCGCACTGAAAAGCCCATGACTTGCGTTGCCCAACTGCAGGTAACGCCCCCGTGGCGAACTCAAGTCGAAAGTCAGCGCCTTGTCGGTGACCTCGATCGCTTCCCGATAGAGACCCATTTCCTTGAGCAGGGCTGCTGCATTGCTGATAGCAAGTGCTTCGAGAAGGGGGTCGTCCAATGCGCGAGCGAGCCGCAGCGTCTCTTCGTAGACCTTGCAGGCTTCCTCGAAACAGGCGCCTTCGACGTAGACGGTTCCGAGATTGTTGCCGGCAAGTCGTTCGAGATTCTTGTGTTCATACCGGGCGGCGATCCGCTTGGCAGCGAGCCCGCGAGGAATGCCGTCGAAGGCACGCCCGATCTGCTTGTAATAGAAGCAGGCGTCGCCAAGCAATTTGGCTCTCGCTTCGGCACGTCGATCGGTATCGATGAGCATCAGGACCGACGTGTAACGATCCACCGAAACGCGATTCTTGTCGTCGAAGCCGATCAGCGCTTGTGCGGTTCGATCTTCCAGCTCTCTAAGAAGATCGCAAGCATCGCCATCGAGCCGGACGAGCCGCCCTGCGATGACCTCGTCGCTTTGCAGCAGCAGCACATCTAAGGAAATGTCTGAATCCATTTGGCGCTTGCTTTCGGATCGATGGCTACGCTAAATTGACTTTTGGTGACAGTTAACGGCACTAAGTGCCGAAAGTCATTCCCCGCCGTTCACACCTGGAGCCCTCAATGATTGCCGACATCCAAATGCAAGACGTGGTCGTTATCGCTGCTCCGCAAGACGTGCAATACGTCATTGTTCAAGATCTGGATCTGGCCAATGTCGGCGGAGGCACAACCTCCATGTCGTTCTGATCGGTTAGTGGAACAATAATCGAGCCAGCGCCCGAATCCTCGTTGTACCGCACCGTGGATCCGGGCGCTGTCTTGTTGATTCATCGCATGTTCTTCCGCATATTCGCTCGGTCGAACAGATCGATGCAAAGCTTTTTGCTGCCGTTCTTCGAGTTACGAGCGAGCTAATGACCTAGACGAAACAAGGTCGATGCATTAGCTACGCCATGAGGCGAGCAACAGGCACTTCGCCCGATCGAGCAGTCTTCGGCCGACGGGTCGAATCGCAGTACCCGGTCCGGCTCAGGATTCCGAGGCGCCGTCTAGCCTGCGTCGCTCGTCGTCGGATCTCGGCTCGGCCGGCTCGTGCGCAGCGACGGTCGGCAGGATCGGATGCAGTCGCATCGCCTGCAGAACGATCGGGGCGAGCGCGGTCGCCTCGCCCCGGGTGCGTGCGGCGTCCAGTTGCTGGCGCATCCGCGGTGCCCAGAACTTCCGCAGATGCGTGGAGATGCCTTCGAGCGCCTCGTCACGGTCCGGCATCGCTTCGAAAAAAGCGCCGATCTGGTTGGCCATCGAGACCAGGTTGTCGAGGTTCACGCCGGCTCCATCACCGGTCGACCCAGGCCGAAGCGTTCCGGCACCGTGTAGCAGACCAGGTCGTCGCCGCGCGCGAAGCCGGCGAGCGCGAGGCCGTGGTCTCGCGCCACGCGGACCGCCAGCGCGGTGGGTGCCGACACCGCGACCAGCAGCCCGACGCCGGCCATCAGCGTCTTCTGCACCATCTCGACGCTCGCGCGACTGGTGACCGTGATGAAACCGGTCGAGGCGGGCACGGCGGCCGCGACCAGCGCGCCCACCAGCTTGTCGAGCGCGTTGTGCCGGCCCACGTCCTCGCGCAGCAGACCGACCTGGCCATCGACCTCGCACCACGCCGCTGCGTGCGCCGCCCCCGACGCGCGCTGCAGCGGCTGCCGCCCCGCCATCGCCTTCAACGCGCGCGACACGGCCGACGGTTCGACGACGATCGCACGCTCGATCGCGGGCATCGGCCGCACCACCTGGTCGAGGCTTTCGGTGCCGCACAGGCCGCAACCGGTGCGACCGCTGAGGTTGCGGCGGCGCTCCTTCATGCGGAACTCGCAGGCCGCCGCGACTTCGAGCCGCACCTCGATGCCGTTGGTCAGCGGCACCACGTCGATCCCGTAGAGCTCGGCCCGCGACGACAGCAGCCCCTCGGTCAGCGCGAAGCCGAGCGCGAAGTCGTCGAGGTCGAGCGGACTCGCCAGCATCACCGCATGCGAGATGCCGTTGAACACCAGCGCCACCGGCACCTCGTCGACGAGCCAGTCGTCCGCGACGTCGATGCGACCGCCGCGCCAACGCGTGACCGTCGCGCGGCGCGCCCCGGCGGCATCGATCGGCCCGCCCGCCTCCGGCGACTTCATCGCCGGTGCGACGATCGACTGCAGAGCGCCCCCGCTTCGGCGAAGGTCACTTGGCCAGCGCCGGTTCCGCCGCCGGCACCTCCACCCGCCCCTGCCCCTGCGCCAGCAGGCCCAGCTGCGTGCGATTGAAGCTCGCGTAGTCCTTCTGCCACTCGGACGGCTGCTGCACCGGCATCACCTGCACCGCGGTGACCTTGTACTCGGGGCAGTTGGTGGCCCAGTCCGAGTTGTCGGTGGTGATGACGTTGGCGCCCGACTCGGGAAAGTGGAAGGTGGTGAACACCACGCCCGGCTGCATGCGCTCGGCGATCACCGCGCGCAGCACGGTCTGCCCCGCGCGGCTCTCGATGCCCACCCACTCGTCGTCGCGGATACCGCGCTCCTCGGCGTCGTGCGGATGGATCTCGAGCCGGTCCTCGTCGTGGAACACGTTGTTCGCGGTGCGGCGGGTCTGCGCGCCCACGTTGTACTGCGACAGGATGCGGCCGGTGGTCAGCAGCAGCGGATACTTGCGCGTCACCTTCTCGTCGGTCGCGACGTATTGCGTGACGATGAACTTGCCCTTCCCGCGCACGAAGTGGTCGACGTGCATCGTCGTCGTGCCGCCGTCCGCGGTGTCCTCGTTGCACGGCCATTGCACGCTGCCCAGCCGATCGATCTTCGCGTAGCTGACGCCGGCGAAGGTCGGCGTCAGCGACGCCACCTCGGCCATGATCTGCTCGGGATGCGTGTACCGCATCGGATAGCCGAGCGCGTTCGACAGCCGGACCGTGACCTCCCAGTCGCCCAGGCCCGCGAGCGGGGGCATCACCTGCCGTACCCGCGAGATGCGCCGCTCGGCGTTGGTGAACGTGCCGTCCTTCTCCAGGAACGACGAGCCCGGCAGGAACACGTGCGCGTACTTGGCCGTCTCGTTCAGGAAGATGTCCTGGACCACGATGCATTCCATCGCCATCAACGCGTCGGCCACGTGCTGCGTGTTGGGATCCGACTGCACGATGTCCTCGCCCTGGCAGTAGAGGCCCATGAAGCTGCCGTCGTGCGCCGCGTCGAACATGTTGGGGATGCGCAGCCCCGGCTCGGGGTTGAGCGTGACGTTCCACGCGTCCTCGAACTGCGCGCGGGTGATCGAGTCGGAGATGTGGCGGTAGCCCGGCAGCTCGTGCGGGAACGAGCCCATGTCGCAGCTGCCCTGCACGTTGTTCTGGCCGCGCAGCGGATTGACGCCGACGCCTTCGCGACCGACGTTGCCGGTCACCATCGCGAGGTTGGCGATGCCCATCACCATCGTCGAGCCCTGCGCATGCTCGGTCACGCCGAGGCCGTAGTAGATCGCGCCGTTGGGTCCGGCCGCGTACAGCCGCGCCGCGGCGCGCAGGTCGGCCGCCGGCACGCCGGTGCGCACCTCGGTGGCCTCGGGCGAGTTCTCTTCCTTCGCGACGAAGCGCTTCCATTCGTCGAAACTCTTGGTGTCGCAGCGCTCGGCCACGTAGCCCTCGGCCACCAGCCCCTCGGTCACGACGACGTGCGCCATCGCGGTGATCACCGCGACGTTGGTGCCGGGCCGGAGCGCGAGGTGATGATCGGCCTTGATGTGCGGGCCGTCGACGATGTCGGTCTTCCGCGGGTCGACCACGATCAACTTCGCGCCGGCCCGGATGCGGCGCTTCATGCGCGACGCGAAGACCGGATGCGCGTCGGTCGGGTTGGCGCCGATCACCACGATCACGTCGGCCTGCTCGACCGACTTGAAGGTCTGCGTGCCGGCCGAGGTGCCGAAGGTCTGGCCGAGGCCGTAGCCGGTCGGCGAATGGCAGACGCGCGCGCAGGTGTCGACGTTGTTGTTGCCGAACGCGGTGCGCACCAGCTTCTGCACCAGGTACGCCTCTTCGTTCGTGCAGCGCGACGACGTGATGCCGCCCACCGAGTCGACGCCGTGCTCGGCCTGGATGCGACGGAACTCGCTCGCGGCGTACCCGATCGCCTCGTCCCAGCTCACCTCGCGCCACGGGTCCGTGATCTCCTCGCGGATCATCGGCTTCGTGATGCGGTCGGCATGCGTCGCGTAGCCCCACGCGAAGCGGCCCTTGACGCAGCTGTGGCCCTCGTTGGCCTGGCCGTCCTTCCACGGCGTCATGCGGACCACCTGGTTGCCCTTCATCTCGGCCTTGAAGCCGCAGCCCACGCCGCAGTAGGCGCAGGTGGTGATCAGCGCGTGCTCGGGCTGGCCGAGCTCGATCACGCTTTTCTCCTGCAGCGTCGCCGTCGGGCAGGCCGTCACGCAGGCGCCGCAGCTGACGCACTCGCTGTCCATGAACGGCTGGTCCTGGCCCGGCGACACGCGGCTGTCGAAACCGCGGCCGCTGATGGTCAGCGCGAACGTGCCCTGCGTCTCCTCGCACGCCCGCACGCAGCGGTTGCAGACGATGCACTTGCTCGGGTCGTAGGTGAAGTACGGGTTCGACTCGTCCTTCGCCGCGTCGAGGTGATGCGCGCCGGCCGCGGCGCCCACGCCGTAGCGCACGTTGCGCAGGCCCGTCACGCCGGCCATGTCCTGCAGCTCGCAGTCGCCGTTGGCGGCGCACGTCAGGCAGTCGAGCGGATGGTCGCTGATGTACAGCTCCATCACGCCCTTTCGCAGGTCCTGCAGCTTCGGGCTCTGGGTGCGGACCACCATGCCGTGCTCGGCCGGCGTGGTGCACGAAGCCGGATAGCCCTTGCGCCCCTCGATCTCGATCAGGCACAGGCGGCACGAGCCGAACGGCTCCAGGCTGTCGGTCGCGCACAGCTTGGGAATGTTGATGCCGGTCTCGGCGGCCGCGCGCATCAGCGACGTGCCCCTGGCGACCGTGACCTCGAAGCCGTCGATGGTCAGCGTGACCTCTTCGACGGAGACGCGGCGGGGCGTGCCGAGATCGACATCGCGCTTCACTTCCTGGATCAGCATGGAGTTCCTCTCGCCCGCGGGCGGGCTGTGCGCGACTCGCTCAGGCGAGCTGCTGGTACTGCGTCTCGGCGTCGCGTTCGACATCGGGGGCCACGACCGGTTCGATGCCGAAGTCCCCGGGGTAGTGATTGATGGCCGACATGACCGGGTACGGCGTCATGCCGCCCATCGCGCACAGGCTGCCGTACAACATCGTGTCGCAGAGGTCCTTCAGCAACTGCACCTGCTGCAGCCGCGGATGCTGCGCGTCGGGCGCCACGATGCGGTCGATCACCTCGACGCCGCGGGTCGAGCCGATGCGGCACGGCGTGCACTTGCCGCACGACTCGATGGCGCAGAACTCCATCGCGTAGCGCGCCAGCTGCGCGAGATCGGCGGTGTCGTCGTGCACCACCAGGCCGCCGTGGCCGATCACCGCACCGACCGCCGCATAGGCCTCGTAGTCGAGCGGGATGTCCCACTGGTCCTCGGGCACGTAGGCGCCGAGCGGGCCGCCCATCTGCACGGTCTTGATCGGCCGGCCGCTGCGGGTGCCGCCGCCGAAGTCGTACAGCAACTCGCGCAGCGTCAGGCCGAACGCCTTCTCCACCAGGCCGCTGTGCGCGATGTTGCCGGCGAGCTGGAACGGCAGCGTGCCCTTCGAGCGACCCATGCCGTAGTCGCGGTAGAACTGCGCGCCGCGGGCGACGATGATCGGCACGCTGGCGAAGCTGATGACGTTGTTGATCACGGTCGGCTGGCCGAACAGGCCCTGGATCGCCGGCAACGGCGGCTTCGAGCGCACGATGCCGCGCTTGCCCTCCAGGCTCTCGAGCATCGCGGTCTCTTCGCCGCACACGTACGAGCCCGCGGCTTTCCGGACCTCGAGGTCGAAGTGCCGGCCGGAACCGAGCAGGTCGCCGCCGAGATAGCCGGCCGCGGTCGCCCGGACGATCGCTTCCCGCATCGTCGCCACGGCATGCGGGTACTCGGAGCGGATGTAGACGTAGCCCTGGGTCGCGCCCACCGCGAGCGCGGCGATCGTCATGCCCTCGATCAGCATGTACGGGTCGCCCTCCATCGTCATGCGGTCCGAGAACGTGCCCGAGTCGCCTTCGTCGGCGTTGCACGCCACGTACTTCTGCGCGGCCGTCGTGCCGAGCACGGTCTTCCACTTGATGCCGGTGGGGAACGCCGCGCCGCCGCGGCCGCGGAGACCCGACTGCGTCACCTCGTCGACCAGCGCCGCGCCGCTCATCGTCAGCGCGCGACGCAGACCGGCCCAGCCGTCGTGCGCTTCGTAGTCGACCAGCGACAGCGGATCGGTGACGCCGATGCGCGCGAACGTCAGCCGCTCCTGCTTCGCGAGATAGGGAATCGCTTCGGTCGGGCCGTGAGCCAGCGGATGGTCGCCGCCGGCCAGCAGGCCGGCGTCGAGCAGCGACGGGACGTCCTCGGGCAGCACCGGACCGTAC
>CAHJXF010000042.1 GCA_903644065.1 Betaproteobacteria bacterium | reverse complement strand
TGGACGCCTTCTTGAGACCGGCGATGAACACGCTGTACGTCATGTCGTGCTCGCGGCAGGCCGCGTTGATGCGCGTGATCCACAACGCACGGAAGGTGCGCTTCTTGTTGCGACGGTCGCGATAGGCGTATTGCCCGGCGCGCATGACCGCTTCCTTGGCGATGCGGAACACGGTACTGCGACGGCCGCGGAATCCCTTGGCGGCATCGAGAACCTTCTTGTGGCGCGCGTGCGCCGTGACTCCACGTTTGACGCGAGGCATGTCTTTTCTCCTGGGGTCGGTGTGGGATCAGGCGTACGGCATCATCGCCCGGACGCTGTTCATGTTGGTCTCATGAACGGCGGTCGAGCCACGCAGCTGGCGCTTGGTCTTGGTGGTCTTCTTGGTGAGGATGTGGCGCTTGAAGGCCTGACCGCGCTTGACGGTCCCGCCTGCCCGCACCACGAAGCGCTTCGCAGCGCTCTTCTTGGTCTTCATCTTGGGCATGACTACTCCTGTTTTTCGATGCCGGAGGGTGGCCGCGCGATGCGACGCTTGAGACCCGATGGCACTTGTTGTAGATGGATCGAGCGATGCTCTCGCCATCGTCGTCCCGGCACGGCCGGGACCCGGGTTCAGCGCTCGTGTCGCCGCGCGAAACCCCGATCCCGGCCGGTGCCGGGATGACGAAGACGCGCGTTGCGCGTCTTCGTCACTTCTTCTTCTTCGGCCCGATGACCATGATCATCTGACGACCTTCCATCTTCGGAAACTGCTCGACGACGCCGACCGGTTCCAGTTCTGCCTTCACGCGCTCCAGCAATCGCATGCCGATGTCCTGGTGGGCCATCTCGCGACCCCGGAAGCGCAACGTGACCTTGGTCTTGTCGCCTTCTTCCAGGAAGCGGGTCAGGTTGCGCACCTTGATGTGGTAGTCGCCCTCATCGGTGCCCGGCCTGAACTTCACTTCCTTGACCTGGATGATCTTCTGCTTGAGGCGGGCGTCGTGCGCCTTCTTCTGCTCCTGGTACTTGAACTTGCCGTAGTCCATCAGACGGCACACCGGGGGGTCGGCCTGCGGCGCGATCTCGACCAGGTCGACCTCGGCGTCCTCGGACATCTTGACGGCGTCGGCCAGTTTCACGACGCCCAGCGGTTCATTGTCGATGCCGACCAGGCGGATTTCAGGAGCAGTGATTTCGCCATTCAAGCGATGCTGCGATTTGTCTGTAGCGATTGCGGATCTCCGTTGCCGAATGAAAAGCCGTGCGGGTCAGGCGGTGGGGCTGTTGGCCTTCGTTGCGACCTCTTCTTGAAGTCGCCTTCCGAAATCGACATGGGACATCACTCCCAGGTCCACGCCCCCGCGGGCCCGTACGGCCACGGTGCCAGCGCCCATCTCCTTGTCCCCGATGACGAGCAGGTAAGGAACCTTCTGAACGCTGTGCTCGCGGATTTTATACGTGATCTTCTCGTTACGCAAATCCCCATGAATCCTAAAGCCTTGTTTTTGCAACGTTAAAGCGACGCTTTGCGCGTAGGTGGATTGAGCGTCCGAGATGTTGCAGACGACCACCTGCACAGGCGCCAGCCAGGCCGGCATCGCGCCGCCGAAATGCTCGATCAGCATGCCGATGAAACGCTCCATCGAGCCGACGATGGCCCGATGCAACATCACCGGCACTTTCCGCGTGTTGTCCTCGGCGACGTACTCGGCGCCGAGCCGGCCCGGCATCGAGAAGTCGACCTGCATGGTCCCGCATTGCCACTGGCGGCCGAGCGAGTCCTTCAGCGTGTATTCGATCTTCGGGCCGTAGAACGCGCCGTCGCCGGGCGCGAGCGCGAACTCGCAGCCGGACGTGCGCAGCGATTCCATCAACGCGTTCTCGGCCTTGTCCCACACTTCGTCGGAGCCGATGCGTTTCTCGGGCCGCAACGCGATCTTGTAGATGATGTCGGTGAAGCCGAAGTCGGCGTACACCTTCTTCAGCAGCGCCGTGTACGCGACGCACTCTTCGAGGATCTGGTCCTCGGTGCAGAAGATGTGGCCGTCGTCCTGCGTGAAGCCGCGCACCCGCATGATTCCGTGCAGGCTGCCAGACGGCTCGTTGCGATGGCACTGGCCGAACTCGCCGTAGCGCAGCGGCAGGTCGCGATAGCTGCGGATGCCGGTGTTGAAGATCTGCACGTGACCCGGGCAGTTCATCGGCTTGAGCGCATAGGACCGATTTTCCGACTCGGTCGTGAACATCGCGTCCTTGTAGTTCTCCCAGTGCCCGGTCTTCTCCCACAGCGCGCGGTCGAGGATCTGCGGCCCCTTCACCTCCTGGTAGCCGTTGTCCTGGTACACGCTGCGCATGTAGGTCTCGACCTGCTGCCAGATCGCCCAGCCCTTCGGATGCCAGAAGATCAGACCCGGCGCCTCGTCCTGCATGTGGAACAGGTCGAGCTGCTTGCCGAGCTTGCGATGGTCGCGCTTCTCGGCCTCCTCGAGCCGGTGCAGGTACTGGTCCTGCTCCTCCTTCGTGGCCCACGCGGTGCCGTAGATGCGCTGGAGCATCTCGTTGTGCGAGTCGCCGCGCCAATAGGCGCCGGCCACCTTCATCAGCTTGAAGACCTTGAGCTTGCCGGTCGACGGCACGTGCGGGCCGCGGCAGAGATCGATGAAGTCGCCCTGTCGATACAGCGAGATGTCCTGTTCGGCCGGGATGGCCCCGATGATCTCGGCCTTGTAGTCCTCGCCGATCGACTTGAAGAAGGCCACCGCGTCGTCGCGCTTCCACACCTCGCGCGTGACGGGGCGATCGCGCTTGACGATGTCGGCCATGCGCTTCTCGATCGCTGCCAGGTCCTCGGGCGTGAAGGGGCGCTTGTACGAGAAGTCGTAGTAGAAGCCGTCGGCGATCACCGGCCCGATCGTCACCTGCGCGTCGGGGAACAGTTCCTTGACGGCGTCGGCCATCAGGTGCGAGGTGGAGTGCCGGATGATGTCCAGGCCGTCGGGTTCCTTCGCGGTCACGATCGCGAGGTCCACGTCGTGATCGATCACCGACGAGGTGTCGACGAGTCGCGCGTCGGGCGCGTCGCCACCGCCGTTCGAGAGCCGGCCGCCGAGCGCGGCCTTGGCCAGGCCGGGACCGATCGACGCGGCCACGTCGGCGACGGTGACCGGGTGATCGTAGGAACGGACCGAACCGTCTGGGAGCTTGATGTTCAACATGGCGTGGAGAGGGTCGTGTCAGTTCGCAGAATGCAAAAAGCGCGGACAACCGCGCTTTCATCGAGGCGCGCGATCGCGGGCGATCGGCGCAGGCAAGCGGTTGCTCAATCGATGCGGCTGCTCTGCGTTCGCGGTGTCATGACCATGCTGGCGGATGCCCGGCCCTTTCTTGCTTCGTTCGTGCTTGCTCGTACTCGATTCGTGCCTAGCTGGATCTCGTCGCGTCCTGTTCGAGACGACCGCTCGACGCCCGGACCACCGCACTCCCGTCCGCGTCGTCCTGTCCGCGCGACGACGCCGCACCATGACACATGATCTGCGGGTCAACGATTATACGGCACGCGGCTCCGGCGTCGCCCGGTCCGCGCCGCGCGACCGCGCCACCTCGTCGATCACCAGCGCCGCATTGACGAGCGACAGATGGGAGAACGCCTGCGGGAAGTTGCCGACCTGGCGCGACGCCTTCGTGTCGTACTCCTCGGCCATCAGGCCCACGTCGTTGCACAAAGCGATCAGCCGCTCGAACAACGCCCGCGCGTCGGCGTCGCGTCCCTGGGTCGCATAGGCCTCCACCAGCCAGAACGAACACGCGAGGAACGCACCTTCGCCACCGGCCAAGCCGTCGCTTCCGTCGCTTGCCCGATAACGCAGCACCAGCCCGTCGACGATCAGTTCCTTCTCGATCGCCTCGATGGTCCCGACGACCCGGGGATCGTCGACCGGCAGGAACTGCGACTTGAAGAGGGCGAACAGACTCGCGTCGAGTGCCGACGATCCGTAGCTCTGCGTGAACGTGTTGCGACCCGCGTCGTAGCCTTTGTCGCAGATCTCGCGATGCATCCGTTCGCGCAACGCCTTCCAGCGATCGAGCGGCCCGTCCAGTCCGAACTGCTCCGCACTGCGAATCGCCCGATCGATCGCCAGCCACGCCATGATCTTCGAACTCGTGAAGTGGCGCCGGCCACCGCGCACCTCCCACATGCCGTCGTCGGGCTGGTCCCAGATGCTCTCGAGATACTCGACGAACTGCACCTGCATCGTCCAGCCGTGCTCGGGCTCCTCGAAGCCCGCCTCGCGAGCGAGGTACAGCGTGCCGAGCACCTCGCCGTAGACGTCGATCTGCAGCTGCGTGTAGGCGGCGTTGCCGATGTTGACGGGCCTCGAGCCTTCGTAGCCGGGCAGCCAGTCCGCCTGCCATTCCACCAGGCGGCGTTCGCCGCCGATGCCGTACATGATCTGCAGCTCCTCCGGCGTCCCGGCGACCGCACGCCTGAGCCAGCGCAACCAGGCCTCGGCTTCGTCGCGGTAGCCGCTGCGGGTCAGCGCGGTCAGCGACAGGATCGAGTCGCGCAGCCATCCGTAGCGATAGTCCCAGTTCCGCGATCCGCCGAGGTCCTCGGGTAGCGAGGTCGTCAGCGCGGCGACGATGCCGCCGGTCGGCCGATAGGTCAGCGCCTTGAGCGTCAGCAGCGAGCGCTGGACCTGCGCCCGCCACGGTCCCCGATAGGTGCAGCGCCCGGACCAGTCGAGCCAGAACGCCTCGGTGTCGCGGATCGCCGTTTCGACGTCGAACGCGGCGGCCGGCGGCAGATGCGACGCTCCCCAGGTCAGGACGAAGTCGACCCGTTGCCCCGCGTCGATCGCGAACTCGGCGGTCGTCACGCGTTTCTCACGGCCGAGCGGGACATCGCTTCGCAGGACCACGGCGTGCGGACCGACGCCGTGCTGGACGGCGCCGTCCTCGAGCGTGGTGAGCCATGGGGTCGACGAGCCGAAGTCGAAGCGCATCGTCAGCGACATCTTCATCGCGACGCGCCCGCGTCGTCCCTCGACGCGGCGGATCACCGACGAGTCGTCGCGCCCGGACGGCATGAGGTCGACGATGCAGACGGCACCGTCCGCGGTTTCGAAGACCGTCTCCAGGATCATCGTGTCGCCGCGGTACGACCGGCTGGATCGGGCGTCGGCGTCGACCGGCGCCATCGCCCAGCGACCGTTGCGCGACGTGCCCAGCAGCGCCGCGAGACAGGCGCCGCTGTCGAAGCGCGGCCAGCACAGCCAATCGATCGAGCCGGACGAGCCGACCAGTGCGCCGGTGCGGCAATCGCCGATCAGCGCGTAGTCCTCGATCCGTCCGGGACCGTCGCCGCGCTCGTCGCCGCTCATCGCTCAGGTCTCATTGAATCGCGTCGATCGACGCAGCCGAACACCCGAGTCCACGTGCATCGGTTCGATGCCGAAGATGCCGCCGCGTCGACCTCCGTCGCGCGAACCGGGCCGCATGCAGATCGATCGGCGCGCCCGGACCCGATCGCCGACCACCGATCGCCGATCGACGACCACCGGTCGACGACTACCGATCGACGACCACCGGACGCGAACGACGCATTGCTGAAAGAGTCCTCCCGCCGACGACGCGCCGGGAAAACCGCGCGAAATCCTAGCACGGGGCTCGATGCGCGATTGCCATTCGCGCGGGGTCCGCGCCGGCCTCGCGCATGGATCGCGCGAGGTCCGCGCGAAGTCTGCGCAACGTCCGCATGAACTCCGCACCGACCGTGCGGCGGGCCTTGTCAGCCGGCAACGAAGCGCTCGGCGATGGCGCGGCCCCGCAGGCGCATCGGTTCCTCGACGAGCCGGTAGTTCGCCTCGGCCAGCACCAGGATCAGCACGACCGCCAAGCCGCAATACCCGATCGCACCCCACGGGGTGCGCGGTACGTAGCCGATCCACACCGCGACCTGATGCATCAGCATGTAGGCCACGATGTGAAGCAGGTAGATCGCATAGCTGCGCGCACCGAGCCACTGCAGGGCCCGGGACATCGGGGCACCCAACGACAGATACCCCTTGTCGTACGAAGCGATGTAGACCAGCAGCGACGCGATGACGACGATCATGCCGGTCCGGAACGGCACGAGGTTCGCCCCGGACGCGAACACGCACAGTCCGACCAGCAGCAGCGCCACGAACGGCACCCGGACCACTGCGCATTCCAGGAACGACGGATCGAGCCGCGCATGCAGGCGCGTGGTCGACAGGTAGTAGAGCAGGATCCCGCACATGAAGCCGTCGGTGCGGATGCTCCACGTCAGGTCGCCGTGAACCCTCGGAACGAAGACCTGCGCCAGCGCGACCGCACCGCAGAACAGCACGAAGCGTCGCCTGAACAGGAAGAAGCAGACGGGAAGCAGCAGATAGAACTGCTCCTCGAGCGACAGCGACCAGTAGATCGAGTTGGCCGGCCACTCCGCCCGACCGGACGCCATGAACCAGTGATGGAAGTTGGCGACCTGGAAGAGTCCGCTGATCGCCTGATACGCGTTGGCCCACGGACTCATGAAGATCGTCGGGCCGAGGACGATCGACAGGACCAGCGGCACGATCAACCACAACGCCGCGCTCGGAAGGATGCGGTACGCCCGCCTGATCCAGAACGCGACCACCTGGACCCAATAACCTTCGCCGTCGCGCTCCAGCGTCGCAGTCGGCAGGAAGGATCGCGCGATCACGAAACCCGAGATGACGAAGAAGACGTCGACGCCGCCCCAGAAGCCGAAGCGACCGAACAGCTCGGCGACGGCCTCGGTGTCCCAGAAGACGAGGAACTGGACATGATTGAGCGCGGTGACGACGATGCAGAACGCGCGCAGCACCTGAACATCGCCCAGCTTGCCGCTGCTTCGCATCGCCGTCCTCGCGCCTCGTCGTCCCGGACATCGGCGCGCCTGTCCCGATGCGCGGCGAGGAAGGCGACGCAGGCGGCGGTCCGACGGCCCAACAAAAAGGGCGACCCGATCGGATCGCCCTCCTGTCCCGCCGTTTCGATGTGCCTGGTAGGCGCGATTGGACTCGAACCAACGACCCCCACCATGTCAAGGTGGTGCTCTAACCAGCTGAGCTACGCGCCTAAAAAAGAGGCGAAAGTGTAGCACGGACGACGCGGCACGGGCCGCGCGACGTCGTCCCGCAACAGCGGGCGGACGAACCCGGACGCGGACCGTGCGCGCGTCATCGAATCGTCAACGGATCATCACGGCGCTGTCACGAGGCGACGATTCAATCCGGGCTCAGCATGAACGCCCCGCTGAACCCTTCGTTCGTCCGCTCCCTCCCGCCGTCCCGCGCGGACCGCGACCACGACGGTGGCGGCGACGGCGACGGCGACGAGGACACGGGCGGGGACGTGGACATCGCGGCCCCTCACCGGCACCGGACGATCTGGATCTCGGACGTCCATCTCGGCACGGCCGGCTGCAAGGCCGACTTCCTGCTCGACTTCCTGCGCTGGAACGACTCGGAGACGCTGTACCTGGTCGGCGACATCATCGACGGCTGGCAGCTGAAGAAAGGCTGGACCTGGCGGCAGTCGCACAACGACGTCGTGCAGAAGATCCTCCGCAAGGCGAGGAAGGGCACGCGCGTGATCTACGTGCCCGGCAACCACGACGAGTTCGCCCGCGGCTACGTCGAGCACGCGTTCGGCGGCATCGACGTCGTCTACGAGTCCACGCATGTCACGGCCGACGGCCGACGCCTGCTGGTCACGCACGGCGACCTCTTCGACGGCGTGATCCGGCACGCCAAGTGGCTGGCACATCTCGGCGACTCGCTCTACACCTTCGCGCTCGCGCTCAACCACTGGGTCAACCGGGCTCGCGTGCGGATGGGCTTTCCGTACTGGTCGCTGTCGCAGTACCTGAAGCACAAGGTCAAGAACGCGGTGAGCTTCATCGCCGACTACGAACACGCGCTGATCAACGAGGCGCGGCGACGCGGCTTCGACGGCGTCGTGTGCGGCCACATCCACAAGGCGGAGATCCGCATGATCGACGGCATCCTGTACTGCAACGACGGCGACTGGGTGGAGAGCCTGACGGCGCTGGTCGAGGACCAGGCCGGGCGCCTCGAGATCGTCGAATGGAAGACGATGGGACCGCGCGACGAGATCGGGGCGAGCGCGGCCGACGCGTCGGCGCTCGCATGAAGATCCTGATCGTCACCGACGCCTGGGAGCCGCAGGTCAACGGCGTCGTGCGCACCCTCAAGTCGACGCGCCGCGAGCTCGAGAAGATGGGCCACCGCGTCGATCTTCTGACGCCGCTCGAGTTTCGCACCGTGCCCTGTCCCACGTATCCCGAGATCCGGCTGTCGGTGCTGCCACGCCGCGGAGTCGCCCGTCGCATCCGCGACAGCGCGCCCGAAGCCCTCCACATCGCGACCGAAGGTCCGCTCGGTCTCGCGGCGCGCGCCTACGCGCTGCGTCACCGGCTGCCGTTCACGACCGCCTATCACACGCGCTTTCCCGAGTACGTGCGCGCGCGCTTCGGTCTGCCGCTGTCGCTCACCTATCGATTCCTGCGCTGGTTCCACGGCCGTGCCGAGGCGGTCCTCGTGCCGACCCGCGCGGTCAAGGACGACCTCGAGACGTTCGGCTTTCGCCCCGAACGCGTCGTGCTGTGGTCCCGCGGCGTCGAGCTCGACCTCTTCAAGCCGGGTCCCTCGATGCCGCACGATCTCGCGCGGCCCGTCTTCCTCTACGTGGGCCGCGTCGCGGTGGAGAAGAACATCGAGGCCTTCCTCGAGATCGACCTGCCGGGCAGCAAGTGGGTGGCAGGCGAAGGACCGCAACTCGCGCGCCTGAAGGCCCGGCATCCGGGCGTGCGTTTCACCGGCGTCCTCGGACAGCCCGCGCTGGCCTCGCTGTACAACGCGGCCGACGTCTTCGTCTTCCCCAGCCGCACCGACACGTTCGGCCTGGTGCTGCTCGAAGCCCTGGCCTGCGGCTGTCCGGTCGCCGCCTATCCGGTCACGGGACCGATCGAAGTGATCGGCAATGCGCCCGGCGACGCCAACGGTGGCGCGCTCGACGAGGATCTGCGGGCCGCCGCGTTGCGTGCGCTGACGATCGATCGCGGTCGTGCGCGGCGGCATGCCGAGCGCTACTCGTGGGAAGCCTGCACGCGGCAGTTCGTGTCGCACCTGCATCCGTTCGGCGACGCGGCGACCCCGCGACGCGACGCGGCGCTCGCCGGACAGGCGAGTCGCCCTTGAGGCGGTTCGAGCGAACGTCGCGCGAGCCGGACGAGTCGACGCTCGGACGCGACGACCGCGAGAGCCCGTACAAGAGCGTCGGCGGTCCGATCCGCATCTGGCATGCGCTGCGCTATTCGCTGCGCGGCCTGGCCCTGGCGCTGCGCGTCGAGAGCGCGTTCCGCCAGGAGCTGATCCTCGCGGCGGTGCTGGTGCCGGTCGCCATCGCTCTCTCGCTACCGGCGCTCGAGACGCTGGTCCTGATCGGCTCGATCGGGATGGTGCTGATCGTCGAGTTGATCAACTCCAGCATCGAAGCCGCGGTCGACCGCATCTCGCTCGACCCGCATCGGCTGTCCGGGCGCGCCAAGGACCTCGGCAGCGCCGCGGTGTTCGTCGCGCTGTTGCTGTGCCTGCTCACCTGGTCGCTGATCGCGGCGCCGGTCCTCGTCAGGCTCGTTCGAGGCGTCTGGGCGGGCTGAGCACGGCGCCTCCGAACGGGCCGCCCGGCGCTTGCATCCGTCGAACGATTCGCCCACTCTGCGCCCCATGCAGACCATCAACCTCTTCCTCTGGCGGCACGCCGAAGCCGAGGACAGCTCACCCGACCTCGCGCGGCCGCTGACGCCGCGCGGACAGAAGGACGCATCCCGAGTCGCGAAGGCGCTGGCCCGGCAGATCGACGCCGACACGCGGGTCCTCGTCAGCCCGTCGGTCCGCACGCGCGAGACCGCGCAGCCGTTGATCACCCGCGCCGCGCTGCACCTCGAAGTGGACGATCGCCTGGCACCCGGAGCCGACCTCGACGAAGTCCTCGACGCGCTCGAGACCGCCATTGCGTCGTGCAACGGCGACGCGCCGTCGCTCGTCCTGGTGGGCCACCAGCCGTGGGTCGGACAGGTCGCGCGCCGGTTGCTGACCAACGGCGACGGCGACTGGAGCGTCAAGAAGGCGTCGGCCTGGTGGCTGGTGCGCCGTTCGCGCGACGGCAGCGCCGAGTGGACCTTGAAGTCGGTGCTCGATCCGGATCTGGTCTGAAGATGCGGCCCGTCCGGACGGACCGCGCAGTCGCGACCCGCCTCAGACCAGGTCGAGCGCGATCCCCAGCCGGTTCCAGTCGGCCGCCTCCTGACGCAGGTTGAACTCGGTCAGCGGATGATCGGCGAGCCAGGCCGCGTCGGTCCGCAACGCATAGCCCGACCCGGCCCGCTCGAGCTTCAGTCGCGACACGTCGAGGTCGGTGCGACGTCGATGGACCAGCGCCGCGATGCGCAGGCACAGCACCGCGAGCCACTCGTTGGGTCGCTGCACCGTGCCCGACAGCTTCGCCAGCTTGCCGGTGTGGCCGAGCGCGATCTGCGCGATCTTCGCCTGGTCGAGCTTCGAGAAGCCCGGCATGTCGGCATGCGCCAGGATGTAGGCCGAGTGCTTGTGATAGCCCGCGTGCGAGATCGACAGCCCGATCTCGTGCAGCGTCGCGGCCCATTGCAGGCGGCGCTCGATCTCGAGGTCGGCCTCGTCGTCGGCATCGACCAGCGGGTGCATCAGGTCGTGCGCCAGCGCCGCGACGCGACGGGCCTGGGCGCGATCGACGCCGTAGCGATGCGTGAACTGCCCGATGGTCACGTCGCGCATGTCGTGCTGCTCGCTGCGCCCGAGCAGGTCGTACAGGACGCCCTGCCGCAACGCGCCGTCCGTCACCGCGAGCGACTCGAGGTCGAGCATCTTGAAGACCGCCGACATGATCGCGAAGCCGCCCGGCAACACGGGGATGCGATCGGACTTCAGCGCTTCGAGCTTGAGGCGCTCGGCGCTCCCGGCCCGCAGCATCAGCTCGCGCAGCGCCGCGAGGCCGTCGCGCGTGATGCCCTGCGCCGACAGGCCGTTCTGCTCGAGCAGATCGCCGAGCGCGCGCGCCGTGCCCGACGACCCGATGCCGGTCTGCCATCCGGCGTCGAGGTAGTCGCGCGCGATGACCTCGAGTTCCTTTTGCGCCGCGAGCTCGGCCTGCTTCAGGTTGTGCTTGTCGATCTCCCCGTTGGGGAAGAAACGCAGGCTGTAGCTGACGCAGCCCATGAACAACGACTCCATCAGTCGCGGCTCACGCCCTTCGCCGATGATGAATTCGGTCGAGCCGCCGCCGATGTCGACGACCAGCGTCGAGCCGTTGCCGAGCGGCGCCGTGTTGGCCACGCCGGTATAGATCAGTCGCGCCTCCTCGCGGCCCGCGATGACCTCGATCGGAAAACCGAGCGCCGCTTCGGCCCGGTCCAAAAAGGCGCGGGCGTTCTTGGCCACCCGCAACGTGTTGGTGGCGACGGCCCGCACCGTGTGCGGCGAGAACGACCGGAGTCGATCGCCGAAGCGCTCCAGCACCACCAGCGCGCGCTGCTGCGAGTCGGCGTCGAGGTTCTTCTCGCGCGTCAGGCCGGACGCGAGACGGACGGTCTCCTTCAGGCTGTCGAGTGGATAGACTTGCGTGCCGGCCGGTGCCTTGACCACCCGCCCGATCAGCAGCCGGAAACTGTTGGACCCGAGGTCGACCGCGGCGAGCAATTCAGGAACGGGCATGGGAGCGGGCGAAGGTAGGGCGTGCCGTCGGATGGTAACCAATGACGCGTCGCGCCCCGCGTCGCCCGAGCGAATGACCGCGCGGACCGCTGTCGTACCCTTGCCATATTCGCCCACCATCCTCGTCGGTTTCGTCCATCGTGAACAAGCGCGTGCCTGCCCAGGACTTCATCAACCGCGAGCTGTCGCTGCTGGCGTTCAACGAACGCGTGCTTGCGCAGGCCGAGGACGCGGCACTGCCGCTGCTCGAACGACTGCGCTTCCTGTGCATCGCCAGCAGCAACCTCGACGAATTCTTCGAAGTCCGGGTCGCGGGCCTGAAGGCGCAGATGCGCCTCAACCCGACCCATGCCGACGTCGACGGGCTGCCGGCCAACCAGGCGTTGAAGCAGGTGGCGACGCGCGCCCATCTGCTGGTCGCGCGGCAGTACGCGCTGCTCAACGAGACGCTGCTGCCGCTGCTCGGCCAGGAAGGCGTGGACCTGAAGCTCGCGGCCAACTGGAACGAGGCCGTGGGCGCCTGGGCGCGCGAGTATTTCCAGCGCGAGATCCTGCCGGTCCTGACGCCGATCGGCCTCGACCCGGCCCACCCCTTCCCGCGGGTGCTCAACAAGAGCCTCAACTTCGCGGTCGAACTGGGTGGCCACGATGCGTTCGGCCGCAAGTCGGGCGTCGCCATCGTGCAGGCGCCGCGGGCCCTGCCGCGCCTGATTCCGCTGCCCGGCGAGCTGTCCGACCAGCCCTTCGGCATCGTGATGCTGACGACGATCATGCAGGCCTACGTGTCGGAGCTGTTCGCCGGCATGGAGGTGCACGGCTGCCATCCGTTTCGCGTGACGCGCAATTCGGACCTCTTCGTCGACGACGAGGAGATCACCAACCTGCGGGTCGCGCTGCAGGGCGAGCTGCCGCAGCGGCACTACGGCGACGCGGTGCGCCTCGAGATCGCCGACACCTGCTCGGAAGCCATCGCGCAGCTGCTGCAACGCGAGTTCGCGCTCGAGCCGGGGGACGTGTATCGCGTCGCGGGACCGGTCAACCTGGTGCGCCTGATCCAGATGCCCGACATGATCGCGCGGCCCGATCTCAAGTTCCCCGCGTTCCAGCCGGCGCTGCCGTCGGAGATCCGCAAAGCCAACGTCAAGGGTGCCGACCTGTTCCGCACCATCGCCAAGCGCGACATCCTGGTCCACCACCCGTACCAGTCGTTCCTGCCGGTGCTCGACTTCCTGCAGGCGGCAGCGACCGACCCCGACGTGGTCGCGATCAAGCAGACCATCTATCGCACCGGCAGCGACTCCGCGCTGATGCAGTCGCTGCTGCAGGCGGCGCGCACCGGCAAGGAAGTGACGGTCGTGGTCGAACTGATGGCGCGCTTCGACGAGGAGACCAACATCAACTGGGCGTCGAAGCTCGAGGAGGTCGGCGCGCACGTGGTGTACGGCGTGGTCGGCCACAAGACGCACGCGAAGATGGTCCTGGTGGTGCGCCGCGAACGGACCCGGGACGGCACGCCGGTACTCAGGCGCTATGCCCACCTCGGAACCGGCAACTACCACTCGGGCACGGCGCGGATCTATACCGACTTCGGTCTCTTCACCGCCGACGACGACCTGTGCAGCGACGTGCACGAGGTCTTCCAGCAACTGACCGGGCTCGGCAGCGCGAAGAAGATGAAATGCATCTGGGAGTCGCCCTTCAGCATGCACGGCAACACCATCGCGGCGATCCGCCGGGAAGCGGTCCTGGCTGCCGCGGGTCGACCCGCGCGCATCATGGCTCGCATGAACTCGCTGCTGGAGCCCGGCGTGATCCAGGAGCTCTACGCGGCCAGCAACGCCGGCGTGAAGATCGATCTCATCATCCGCGGCGTGTGCACCCTGCGGCCGGGCGTGAAGGGCCTGTCCGAGAACATCACGGTGCGCTCGATCGTCGGCCGCTTCCTCGAGCACAGCCGCATCTTCTACTTTCGCAACGACGGGGCCGACGACGTGTTCCTGTCGAGCGCCGACTGGATGGATCGCAACTTCTTCCGTCGCATCGAGGTCGCCTTCCCGATCAAGGAGGCGCGCCTGAAGAAGCGCGTGATCGACGAAGGGTTGCGCGTGCATCTGAAGGACAACTCGCTGGCCTGGGTGATGGACAGCGACGGCGTCTACCGACGCAAGCGGCACGGGCGGGTGCGTTTCTCAGGCCAGCAGTCGCTGCTCGACCAGGCGGCCACGCCGCCCGTCTGACCCCACGCCGCACCGCGGCGTCCGCACGCCGCGGCTCGGGCGGCGTGCGGATGACCCACGCGACGCTCAGCTCGTCGTCTTCTTCGCGGACGTCCCGGTCGCGCTCTTCTTCGCCGGAGCCTTCTTCGCCGGAGCCTTCTTCGCAGCGGTCTTCGCCGGAGCCTTCTTTGCAGCGGTCTTCGCGGTGGTCTTCTTCGCGCTGGCCTTCTTGGCCGGCACCTTCTTTGCGGACAGCTTCTTCGCAGGTGCCTTCTTCGCGCTGGCCTTCTTCGCGCTGGCCTTCTTGGCAGGCGCCTTCTTCGACGCAGCCTTCTTCGCCGCGGTCGAACGACGCGTCGTCTTCGTCGCCTGCGAGGATTCCTCCGACTTCTCGAACGAATCCGACGACGGCGCGCCTTCCGTTCCCGGCTTCCTCATCTTCTCGCCACTGCCGTGCGCGATGCGATCGCGCTTGGCCTGGATGTTGGCGTACAAGCCCTTCTTCGCTGCAGCCATCTCGTGTCCTCCTCCGTTGCGGAGCGCGAACCATCACGCGGATCGATCGTCGTGCGCATCGGCCATCCGACGATTCACCACTCCGCATCGAACCGCGTCGATGGCTGCAGCGGACCACGACGCGGCAGCGCTAGCGGCGCCGCGCCTCGGTCACGCCGTCCACCTCGCCGATGGCGAGCAACGCCTTCGCGAGCTGCCTCGCGTCGCCGACCTCGGCCGTGAAGCCCATCCGCGCGACGCCGCGACGACTCTCCGTCTGCACGCCGACCACGTTGATCTTCTCGCGCGAGAAGACCTCCGAGATGTCGCGCAGCAAGCCCTGCCGGTCCTGCGCCGTGACCTGCACGTCGACCGGGTACACGGCATCGCCGCGATCGACCGCGTCGCCCCATGCGACGTCGATCATGCGTTCCGCATCGCGCGTGCGCATCGCGGCGAGGTTGCTGCAGTCGATGCGATGGATGGCCACGCCGCGCCCCCGCGTGACGAAGCCCGCGATCGGATCGGGCGGGGCCGGCTTGCAGCACTTCGCCAGCTGCGTCATCAGCGCGTCGACGCCGACCACCAGCACGCCGCCGCGACGTTCGTCGGCACCGGCGACGCCGCCGCCCGCGAAGCGAGCGCGCAGCAACACATCCGCATCGCGCTCGCCGAGCGGCACCGCGCCGTCGAGCGCGATCGCGTCGGCGACCTGACGCAGGCTCACCTCGTCCTTCGCGGCCGCGGCGAACAGCTCGTCGGCGCGCGCGTAACCGAGCTTGACGGCCACCGTGTCGAAGCCGGGCATCGCCCGGCCGCTGACCCGCGCCGTTTGCTGCAACGCCTTCTCGATCAACGCGCGGCCGATGGCCAGCGTGGACTCCAGCTCGCGCGCGTTGAACCACTGCCGGACCTTCGCGCGGGCCCGCTGGCTCTGCAGGAAACCCAGATGGGGATTGAGCCAGTCGCGCGACGGACCGAGCGCGTCGAGCGACGTCGTGGGCGACGGCTTGGCCGTGATGATCTCGATGGTCTGGCCGGTCTGCAGCGCCGTGTTGAGGCCGACCAGCGCGCCGTCGACGCGTGCGCCGCGACACCGGTGGCCGAGCTCCGAATGCACGTGGTACGCAAAGTCGATCGCGGTGGCCCCGACGGGCAGCTCGATCACCCGTGCCTCGGGCGTGAGCACGTAGATGCGCACGTCCGGCGGTGCCGTATCGAGCTCGACTGCCGCCGGCGTCGACCCCCCGCTACCGTCGCGCGGGCCGTCGCCGGCGATCTCGGAACGCCAGGCGAACAGCTGGCGCAGCCACGCGATGCGCTGGTCGAAGCGCTCGGCGGTCTTCGCGCTCCTGAAGGCCGCGGCGCCGCCCTCCTTGTAGCGCCAGTGCGCCGCCACGCCGTACTCCGCGAAACGATGCATCTCGCGCGTGCGGATCTGCACTTCGAACGGCCGCCCTTCCTCGTCCATCAGGATGGTGTGGATCGATCGATAGCCGTTCTCCTTCGGCTTCGCGATGTAGTCGTCGAACTCGGACGGCAACGGTTGCCAGCGACCGTGCACGATGCCGAGGGCGCCGTAGCAGGCCGCCTCGTCCGCCACGATGACGCGCAGCGCCCGCACGTCGTACAGGTTGGCGAACGACAGCTTCTTCGCCTGCATCTTGCCGACGATGCTGTAGAGGTGCTTGGGCCGGCCGGTAACTACCGACTCGATGCCCGACGCGAGCAGCAGGCCGTGCAGTTCGCGGGTCTTCCGCAGGATGAACGACTCGCGCTCGATGCGCTTCTCGTCGAGCATGCGGGCCGCCCGCTTGTACGCGTCGGGCTCGAGGAAGCGGAACGCCAGGTCCTCGATCTCCCACTTGATCTGCCACACGCCGAGCCGATTGGCGAGCGGCGCGTAGAGTTCCAGCGACTCGCGGGCCATGCCCGGATCGGCCCAGTCGGCCAGCGGCGTCTTGACCTCGGCGTACCAGCGCAACGTCTGCAGGCGCGACGCCAGACGCACCAGCACGACGCGGATATCGGTCGAGAACGCCAGCAGCATCCTGCGCAGCGTTTCGGTCTGGCGTTCGCTCTCCTTCGCGTCCACCGGACGGGCCGGGCCCCGCCCTTCGCCGCTCGACCCGGCGCCGGTCGGCGTGGCCGATGGCAGGCCCGACTGCGTCGCGCGACGGTAGGCCGGTCGCGTGGCATTGCCGAGGC
>CAHJXF010000041.1 GCA_903644065.1 Betaproteobacteria bacterium | reverse complement strand
CCGCGGCGGCCGCGCCTGCGGCGCCACAGTCCTTCGTCTTGTCCGCCCCGAAGCCGACGGGGGCAAACGGGAGCAGCCAGCAGCCCAGCCTGTTTTTCCCTAACGCCGCCGGCACGACGGTGCGTTGATTCTCGACTGATCCTCGACGCAAAATGAGAACCTCTCTGCAAGGCACCCTCCAGCACGACGCGAGTCGACTCGCGCATACGCTCCCTCGCCGACGATCCGCACGATCGCCGCTGGCCGCGACATTCAAAGGCGCGCTCCTCCTCGTCACGGCATTGGCTTCGCAATCGTCCTGTCTCGCTCAGGCCGTCGATCCTTCGCCCTACCAGGCGCCGAAGGCGAACTCGCCGCTCAATGCACCGGGCAACGGGCCAGCCAATGGACCGACGAGCGGCGGCGCCCCGGCGCCGGGCGCCTCGCGACCCGCAGCGGATCCAGGGCGCTCGGCCATCACCGAATTTCCGAGCGGCGCCCCCGCAGCGAGTCGACGCGCATCGTCGCCGCGGGCGTATTCGCATTCCGCCCCTCAACACATCGACCTGTTCCACGGACAGGCGCGACTGCTGCCCGTCACGGGCGCGATCCGCCGGATCGCGATCGGCAACGGCGGAGTGGTCGGCGCCACGTCGGTGGAGGACGGCATCCTGTTGCTCGCGGAAACCGCGGGCACTTCGAGTCTGATCATCTGGACCGACAATCGGGTCGACGAGTACCTGGTCAACGTTTCCGACCAGGACATGGGGCAATCGCTGCGTTACATGCAGGCCATTTTCCGGGACCATCCCGGCGTAACCGTCGAGCAGATGGGCGATCGCCTGATCGTTCGCGGATCCGTCTTTCGCGCGACACGCGACGAACTGGCGGTCCAGTTGCGTGGCATTCCCAACATCGTCAACCTGCTTCGCGAGGAAGAAGGCTTTCCCAAGAAGAAAACCATCCATTTCCGCGTCCAGATCGTCGAACTGGCGAAGACGGTCTCGCAAGACCTCGGCATCCTGTGGGATACGCAGTTCTCCGGGCCGCGCGTCGACGTGCAGGGAACGGCTGTCAATGGCGGCATCTTCCACCGCTTGCCGGCCCTAGCGGATCCGACCGATCTGTTCGCCCTCGGACGCACGCCGGCGGGGGTCGGGGGTGCCATCGGTGGAGCCTTCATCGGCATCGCATCCAGCATCACATCGCGGATCAACCTTGCACTCAACAATGGCGAGGCCACGGTGCTCGCCTCGCCGGAAGTCTCCACCGCGAGCGGGGGCGAGGCGCGTTTTCTTGCCGGAGGACAGGTGCCGATCGTGACTTCGTCGTTCGGCGGCACGTCCGTCGAGTACAAGGATTACGGCATCGTCCTCAACATCAAGCCACTGGTCGACAGCAACAACAACATCTCGGCCTCCATCGAAACCGAAGTCAGTCAGATCGATCCCTCGGTGACCTACGGCGGCTTCCCGGCCTTCCTGACCCGCAAGAGTCGCTCCGACGTGAGCTTGCGGCCGCTGGAGACGTTGGCGATCTCCGGGCTCGTCAACAGCAACTGGGCCCGCACCGCCGACAAGGTTCCGCTGCTGGGCGACGTACCGGTGCTCGGCCGTCTGTTCCGATCCGATGCGTTCCTGAACAAGCGGACCGATCTGGTCATCTTCGTGACGCCGGAAGTAACGGAACCGCTGGGCGAGACCAATCGGACGCTGATCGAGCGATCGCGGGAGATCAGCGGTCGTATTCCGGCGGTCGAGACCGACCCGCGCTATACGCCGTTCACGCCACCATCCACGAATACCAGCCCGTCGCCGGATTCGCCGCCGCCTCCGACGCCCCGCGCACCGGTCGCTCCTGCACCCATTCCGGGCGGGCCCGGCGTTCCGACACCGCTGACCTACGATACCGCACCGCCCGAGGACATCCGATGATCAAGATTACGGTTCGCCGGGGCAGCAACGTCGTGTTCGATGGCGTCTGTTCCGAAAAAGAGTGCACGCTCGGGCGCGAGTCGAACAACTTCGTGGTTCTCAAGGGTTGGGCCGTCGGCAAGAAGCAGCTCCACCTGTATCTGAAGGAATACGACGTCTACCTCCAGGACAAGGGGGGTCTCGCGGCGATCCAGGTCAACGGGACGGCAGTCAACAAGTTCGGTCCTCTCAAGCCCAACGACGACATCCTGCTCGGCGAGTACAACATCCGTGCGACGTACGCGTTCGACGAGGAGAAGCAGGGACACCTGTCGCTCGTCAAGGACTCGTCCGTGGCCGAAGGGACGGTCGCGCCTCGAGCTCCCGCCGTCGTGCCGCAAGGAACGGTCGTGCCGATCGAAGCGGTGGCGACGTCATCGGAGCAGGAGCGCCACGCGATCGCGACCGAAGCAGCGCTGTCGGCCGAACACGCTGCCCTCGAAAGCAAGGAGGGCTTATCTTTTCGGCAGCGCATCCACAAGCGCCTGATCGACGTCATGGACCTGCGGCGGGTCAATGTCTCGCGGATGGACGACGGCGAGCTGCGCGACACCGTACGCAAGTTGATCGACGAGATCATCGACGGCGAACAGGTCTTCCTTTCTTTCCGCGGAAATCGCCAGATCCTTCGCGACAGCGTGCTCAACGAGGTCGTCGGGCTCGGGCCGCTGGAAGACCTGATCAACGACGCGGCAGTGACCGAAATCATGGTGAACCGCGCCGACGAGATCTTCATCGAGCGGTCGGGAACCTTGCAGCGTTCGTCGATCACGTTCACCAACGACAGCGCGGTCTACGCCGCGATCGAACGGATCGTGGCGCCGCTCGGCCGGCGGATCGACGAGAGTTCGCCGATGGTGGATGCGCGTCTCAAGGACGGTTCTCGCGTCAATGCCATCATTCCTCCGCTGGCGTTGAAGGGCCCGTGCCTGACGATCCGTAAATTTTCCAAGCGGCGCCTCGTCGACCGCGACTTGATCGCGTTCGGTTCGATGACGGCGCCGATGGCGGCGTTCCTCAAGCTGGCTGTCGAGCAGCGCGCCAACATCGTCATTTCCGGCGGTACCGGTTCGGGCAAGACGACCTTGCTCAACGTACTGTCGAACTTCATCCACGATCACGAACGCATCGTCACGGTCGAAGACGCTGCCGAACTCCAGCTCAACCAGCCCAATCTCGTGTCGCTCGAGGCGCGACCCGCAAACGTCGAAGGCAAGGGACACATCGCCATCCGGGATCTCGTCAAGAACTGCCTGCGGATGCGTCCGGACCGCATCGTCGTCGGCGAGTGTCGGGGTGGCGAGGCACTCGACATGTTGCAGGCCATGAACACGGGTCACGACGGATCGATGACCACGGCGCACGCGAACACGCCGCGCGACTGTCTGTCGCGTCTCGAAGTGATGACCATGATGTCCGGACTGGACATTCCCTCGTCG
Source organism: Betaproteobacteria bacterium (assembly GCA_903644065.1). GTDB lineage: Bacteria > Pseudomonadota > Gammaproteobacteria > Burkholderiales > Burkholderiaceae_D > CAHJXF01. The sequence goes on along the minus strand of CAHJXF010000041.1, from coordinate 13,366 downwards.
GCGATTCGCGAACAGATCCAGTCGTCCATCAACATCATCGTGCAGCAGACCAGGTTCTCGTGCGGCTCGCGAAAGGTGACGCACGTCAGCGAGGTGACGGGCATGGAGGGCAGCATGATCCAGCTTCAGGACATCTTCTTGTTCCGCCAGGACGGTTTCGACGCGAACGGGAAGGTCGCGGGCCGGTTCGAGGCCACGGGCCACATTCCAGAGTTCTATCAGCAGCTGACGAAGCGGGGAATCAAGGTCGACAACTCGATCTTCGGCGAACGCGAGCCGTTGATTCGCACCGCCTGAACCGCCGACACGAACACACTCGATCGTCGACCCGACGAACGTCGAACATGCTCTATTTCTTCACTGCGACCTTCTTCGTCGTCTTCGTCGTGCTCGGATGGCTGCTGCTTGTCTACGGCGGCAAATGGGCGCAGAAAGCTCAGTCGAGCATGGCGAACGAGTCGTCCGCCACGCTGGGTGCGATGTTCATCTTCATGAACGCGCGGCAATTGCTGATGCTCAACGCGGGGATCGCCCTGGTCCTGCCGTTGCTCGTGCTGCTGATCACCGCCAACCTGATCGCGACCGGGGTGACCTTCGTCGTCGCCATCTTCCTGCCCCGGCGAATCATCGGCTTCATGCGCAAGCGTCGCTTGCAGAAGATCGAGCGGCAATTGCCCGACGTGTTGCTGATGCTCACCGGATCGATTCGGGCGGGCGCGAGCCTGCAACTCGCCCTCGACGCGGTCGCTCAGGACGCGTCGCCGCCACTCGCGCAGGAGTTCGACCTGCTGTTGCGGGAGCTGCGCGTCGGCGTCGACTTCAACGACGCGCTGAAACACCTCGAGGAACGTGCGCCGGTGCCCGACATTTTGCTCGTGACGTCCGCGATGAGCCTGTCACGGGATGTCGGTGCGAACCTGTCGGAGACGCTGACGTCGGTGGCCAATACGCTCAAGGCCAAGCAGCAGCTCGAAGGACGCATCGGCAGCCTGACCGCCCAGGGGAAGATGCAGGGCGTCGTGATGGCGGGCCTGCCGGTCTTCCTCATCTTGATCCTGCGCTTCATGGAGCCAGAAGCGATGGAGCCCTTATTCACGCAGTGGTACGGTTGGGCGACGATCGGTTTCATCGTCGTCATGACATTCCTGGGTCATCATTTCATCAGCAAGATCGTGAGCATCGACGTCTGACATGACTACCGTCTATTTCATCGCCATCCTCGGCGGCATCCTGCTGTCCGGCACGCTGATCATGGGCGTCATCGGTTTTCGGCGTCTTACCGGCGACGTGCCGACGGAGAACCGGTCGTATCTCGACCCGCTTCCGGGCGCCTTGCGGTCGTTGTGGCCGTTGATCCGGTTCGTCGACTATCATTTCTGCCGATCGTTGCCCGAAGGTCTTCTCGCCCGACCCGAGCGCCTGTTGCAGCTGGCCGGGATCTCCTTTTTGATGTCCGCCCGGCAATTCGTCGGGCTGTCGTTCATGTCGACGTTGCTGTTTGCCGTGCTGACGCTCTTGCCGATGGCGATGCTGGACATGTTCAGCCCGCTGTTCATGCTCGTCGGAGCCGCCCTCGGTGCTTTCTACCCGACGCTCTGGCTCAAGGGAAAACTCAAGAAGCGGCGCCTCCAGGTCATTCGCGAACTGCCTTCCTATCTCGAGTTCATGACGATGGCGATCGAGGCCGGGCTGAACATGGTCGGCGCGCTGCAGCAGGCGGTCGACAAGGGAGTCAAGGGTCCGCTGCGGCAGGAGTTCGGACTGGTGCTGCGCGATCTGCGCTCCGGACTCACGCGTGCCGACGCCCTGAACCGGATGGACGAGCGGATGCAACTCAAGGAGATCTCCAACTTCGTGAAGGCCGTCGTCCAGGCCGACCGGATGGGCGCGAGCCTGGGCCAGACTTTCCGTTTCCAGGCCGAGCAACGCCGGATGGAACGCTTCCAGCGCGCCGAGAAGCTGGCCATGGAAGCACCGACGAAGCTGATCTTTCCGCTCGTCGCATTCATCTTCCCGGAAACCTTCGTGGTGATCGCATTCCCGATCGCGATCAAGGCGATGCAGTCGGGCGCGTTCCATTGAACGTGCGCGGTCACAGCAGCGGCCTGCGACTCTTCCGCAAGGATGCGAGCGTCGCCAGCGCCACGCTCCGCAAGGCCGATACGTTCTTCGGACGCCTCCGTGGACTGCTCGGCCAAAGCGGCCTGCCCGCCGACGAGGTGTTGTGGATCGTCCCGTGCACGTCCGTCCACACCTTCTTCATGCGCTTTCCGATCGACGTCGCCTTCATCGACGACGAGGGGACGATCGTCAGACTGGTCGAGCATCTCGGTTCGGGCCGGTTGGCGTTCGCGGGGCGAGCGAGGTCGGTTCTCGAGTTCGCTGCCGGCAGCGCTGTCCGCCTGGGCCTCGCGGCGGGCGAACAACTCGAATGGTCGGCGGCGCTCGGAGCAGGTCGCTCTCCATTGACGGCAGGATCGCTTCGCAGCTAAGGAGACATTCATCGTGACGTCGATGCCCAAGCTCGGCCAGCGCCATGCACGCGGACAGGGACTCGTGGAGTTCCTGATCGTGCTCCCCATCCTGCTCTTCATCATCCTGGGCATCATCCAGTTCGCGCTGCTATACCAGATCCGGTCGGTCCAGAATCACGCCACCTTCCTGGCGGCCCGGTCGGGCGCGCTCGCTCATGGGCAGATGGGCGGAGTCAACGGCATCAGGCAGGGTTTCGCCAGCGGCATGACGCCCCTCTTCAATCACGGAACCAGCGTCGCGGCGATCGCTTCGGCGCGCATCAAGGCGGAGACCGAGACGCTCGACCCGCGCGTCACCACCTTCACGGTCATCAGTCCGACACCCCAGATGGTCCGCGACTTCGGTATCGCGCGCCTCGACGGCGTGAATGGCAGGGAGATCGCGAACGATGCCTTGCAATACCGTGCGACCACACCCGGGGCGTCGTCGAACGTTTCGATCCAGGACGCCAACCTGCTAAAGCTGCAGGTCACCTACTGCGCCCTCCTGATCGTGCCGATCGTGGACCGGGCGATCTACACGATGGTCAACGGGATCTCGAGCTACTGGAATCCTGGAAACGACACACGCGGGACGATGACGCGTTGCGCGCGCGCAAACGGCGGCGATTACCGCATTCCGGTCACCACGACGTATCTGATCCGGATGCAGTCGTCATTTCAATCCTGAGGCGCCTTCGATGCAGACGAACAACGCAAGTCGAGATCGGCAATCGAGGTCGATCAGCAGCGTGGTGCTAGGCGCCGTGCTGCTGATCGCCGGTTGGTCGATTGCCGAACGCGCCTTCGCGCAGTCCAGCACGATCGTGTTCAAGAATTTCCATCGCTATCCGGCGTCGGGACTCTGGGAGCAGCAGTTGTCGGGAACCCGAGACGGGGTATCTCTCGGCGCGCCGATCACATCGACGTCGTGCACGGGTGTCGCCGATCCCAAGACCATCGCGGCGATGCAGAAGCTTGGCGAAGCGAACCCGGCCTCGTGCAAGACGACCGTGATCAGCGACACGGAGCGGCTGGCCGAATACGATCGCACCTGCGTGGTCAACGGCGCGCCGCGCATCATTCACAGCACGATGAAGTCGATCGACGACAAGAAGTTGACGATCGATACCCGGGACGACTCGCCCGGCGTTCCCAAGACGGTGATGCACAGCAGCGTCACTTATCTGGGGACCTGCACGGCAGCGGCCAGCAAGCCCTCGGCGGCGGAATGCGCGGAGATCGCATCCGGAACCAAGGATCTGGAGGACGGAGAAGCGACCTGTGCTCAGGCGCCCGCTGCCTATCGGGCGCAATGCCTGTCCCGGATCAGCGCCTCGCGCGGCATGATCGAAGCGATGCAAGCGCGTTGTAGATGACGCGGAGCACGGATTGAGACTGCGGAATTCGCTCGTCCTGCACGTCGCGCTCGCAACTTCGACGGCGTCCGCGGCGATCGTCGAATGCCGGGATGCGCGTGGGGTGCCCATACTGTCGCCGGCCGGCGAAGCGTCGGCATGCGACCTTCGTGCACCGGGCTTTCGTTCGACCACGACCGGCGGGTCGCGGGCGTCGCTTCCGACCCCCCCTTCCTTTCCCAGGGTCAGCACCGAGGTGCAGCAGAAGCGCGACGACGACCGGCAACGAATCCTGCGCGAAGAACTGGAGGCCGAAAAAGCACGGATGACGCGGCTCGAGCGCGCAGCGACGCTGTCCGGCACGGCGCCGTCCGGCGGCGCCACGACGTCGATAGTGGTCCCGAGTGCGGCGGACGTGGAGGCGCAACTGTCGCGGACGCGCCAGAACGTGCTCGCGATTCAGCGCGAGTTGTCGGGTAGCCATTGACGTCGGTGCTTCGCGTTCGCCGCGCTTGCGACATCGGCGATTTATAATGCGGCTGCCGGTACGCCGTACTGGATACGCGCATTCGTCTGCCTAAGCGGCGCGCGCCGGCTCCCCCTTGCCAGCATCGATACCGTCCATGTCCTCCCCCAAGCACGCCCGCGTCCTCATCCTCGGCTCCGGCCCCGCCGGCTACAGCGCCGCCGTCTACGCCGCCCGCGCCAACCTGAAGCCCCTGCTCGTCACCGGCATGGCCCAGGGCGGCCAGCTGATGACCACCACCGACGTCGACAACTGGCCCGGCGACAACGACGGCGTCCAGGGTCCGGATCTGATGCAGCGGCTCCTCGCGCACGCGGAACGGTTCGACACCGAGATCGTCTTCGACCACATCCACACCGTGAACTTGCGGCAGAAGCCGTTCGTCTTGATCGGCGACGCGTCTCGCTACACCTGCGATGCGTTGATCATCGCCACCGGGGCGTCGGCGATGTATCTCGGGCTGCCGTCCGAGGAAGCCTTCATGGGCCGCGGCGTGTCGGGCTGCGCCACCTGCGACGGTTTCTTCTACAAGGGCCAGGAAGTGGCGGTCGTCGGCGGCGGCAACACCGCGGTCGAGGAAGCGCTGTACCTGTCCAACATCGCGAAGAAGGTCACCGTGGTGCATCGGCGCGAGAAGTTCCGTGCCGAGGCCATCCTGATCGACAAGCTGCTCGAGAAGGAACGATCCGGCAGCATCGAGGTGCTGTGGAACGCCCGGCTCGACGAGGTGCTGGGCGACGACTCGGGCGTGACCGGCATGCGGGTCGCGTCGACGACCGACGGGTCGACACGCGACGTCGAGCTGTCGGGCGTCTTCATCGCGATCGGCCACCGACCCAACACCGAGATCTTCGTCGGGCAGGTCGACATGAAGAACGGCTACATCCTGACGAAGGGCGGCCTGTCCGGCCAGGCGACCGAGACCAACGTCCCGGGCGTGTTCGCGGCCGGCGACGTGCAGGACCACGTGTACCGCCAGGCGATCACCAGCGCCGGCACCGGCTGCATGGCCGCGCTGGACGCGCAGCGCTATCTGGAAAACCTCGACGTGCCGGTCCCCGAGCAGGAAGCCGAAGCGGTGCTCTGAGCCTTCGCTCGCGGCCATGACCGTTCGCGGTCGTCGCCGTCTGCACGACGAACGAGAAAGGCCCGCGATGCGGGCCTTTCTCGTATCCACTATGCTTTCGCATCGTCGTGCCGCGAGGCAGGACCTTTCGATCGCCGTCCATGAAAGCACGCGTCCGCCTCGCCGATCTGGCCGCTTTCCGCGACGCGCTGGCCCGCGAAGCGAGCGAGCGGGAACGCTCGGCGCGGGAAGCGGAGCGGACTGCCGAACTCGCCGCCCGCGAGGCATCGTTGTTCCGCGACGCCGTCGGGCAGGTCGCCCCGCTCAAGTCGCCGCCCCGCGTGACGCACCGGAAGACGCTGCCGGCGCCGATCGCGCATCAGTACCGGCGCGACGAGGCCGCCGCGCTGGCCGAGTCGATCTCCGACGACTTCGATCCCGATGCCGTCCTCGACACCGACGAGCAGCTGTCGTGGCGACGCGACAGCGTGCATCCCGACGTGGTCCGGAAGCTGCGCCGCGGGCACTGGATCATCCAGGCCGAAGTCGATCTGCACGGCGCCCGCGTCGACGGCGCGCGCGAGATGGTCGGTGTGTTTCTCCGTGACGCGCTGAAGCATCAGCTGCGTTGCGTGCGCATCGTGCACGGCAAGGGCCACGGTTCGATCGGCAAGCAGCCGGTGCTGAAGGGCAAGGTGAAGGCCTGGCTGACGCAGAAGGACGAGGTGATGGCGTTCTGTCAGGCGCGCGAACACGACGGCGGGGGCGGGGCGTTGATCGTGTTGTTGCGGCCCTGTTGAAGCGAGGGTCGCACCGCATCGCCTTCGCTCGCCGCCGCATCCGATCGATCGAACACCCGACGCCCGGCAGCATCGACCACACCGTCCGGAGACGCGTCGACCTCGTCGCCGCTCGGCCCGACGCGGACGTTCGACCGTGGGCCGGCCGCGACGAATGTCGCGCCGACGCATCGTCTCCGGCGTCGGAGCGAAGTCAGCCCGCACAGGCGACGGCACAAAGTTGCACCTTCACTGACCTTGTCATGCCGCTTCGGCGCCTCAGCGTCCTCGCGGTCGTCTCGATGCTTTGGTCGCTCGCACCGGCGGCGAGCGCCGAGGCCGATTTCTATCGCTTCGACGACCTGCTTCGGCACCCGGACTTGAAGGACGATCTCGATTCAGAAGTCAGGCTCTATTTCGTCGGCGACGCGCTCGCCGCGTTCGCCGAGCATGCCCGGCCCGACGTCTATTCGGGCCACGGCGTCAGCATCAGTCCGTTCGGTGGCTCGCCGCGGCATTGCGTCGAAGCGTTCGACAAGGCCCTCAGGGCGATGGTCGGTGACGCAAAGGCGCGCGGTTACCACGCGATCACCGACATCCAGGTCGTCGAGGGCGACCAGCCGACGCCGGACGCGACCGGCTTTCGCTGCGGCGCCGGATACAAGTGGACCGGCGTCACGCTGGCCGGCACGTTCGCGATGACGCCCGCCGCCCGGCAGCGGATGATCGACGACCAGGAACGATCCGCTCGGCTGGCGGAACGACCGCCCGGCCCGAAGATCGTCCGCCTGGCCTTCGAACCGTTCCTCGTGTCGCCCGAGGCCAGGGCGGCGTGGGGCGGTCGAGTGACGATGCACGTCGGCGTCTCGGGGCCGGCCTACCGCGAACGCTACGGTCCGGGCGAGTACGGCGAGAGCGTGATCATCGGCACCTTGAGCGCCGAGGCGGCCTGCCGACAGGCGGTGATGAAGACGCTTGCGAGCGTGGCCGACGAGGCGACCGAGAAGCACTACGACACGGTGCTCGGACTGCGCAGCTATCAGGACGACGAGTACGCGCCCTACTCGCCCAACGTCGACTGCCGGGTCGGCTGGCGAAGCGCCTCGGTGAAAGTGCAGGCGTCGCTGGCGAACGCGCTGTGAGGCGCCACACGAAAAGCACCGTACCCGAGCGACGGCACCGGAACTGAACTCACGGTTCGGCGCAAGCGCGATGCCGCCAACTCGCCAGCGGCGAGCGAGACGGAAAACATGTTCAGGTCGATCGTGCGGTAACGGCGGGCCGACGTGATCCGGTCCGCGTCGCGCGCGAGCGTGGCACGCCGGACGAAGCGCCGTGCCCTGAGATCGCGATCCGGCGTCGAGTCGCGAGTCGACGAGTCAGTCCGTGGTGGTCATCGGCATCGGCTTCCGCTTCGGCCGGCACTCGCGGCCCTCGGCCTGCGAGGAGCCGAGCACCTCGTCGGGCGCGGTGCAACGCGCTTCGCCTTCCGGGGCACCTTGGCGGGACGTGACCTGAACAGGTCGAGGAACTCCTCCCGGTTAGGTGCGCGCGCGTCGGCGTTGACGGCGAGGCCGCGAGCCTCTTAGTCGGTGGGCAGCTTGTCCGGCAGTCCTTGCGCGTACTGCGCGTTGATGCGGCGATTGACGGCGCCCTGGCTGCAGCCCAACTCCGGGTATGAATCGACGAGCGACGCGCAATCCGCCACCCGCAGCGGGATCGAGGGCGACAGCGAACGGATCGCCTGCATGATGCTCCGCTCACACCACCACGTCGGACGGCTGCTTCAGCAGCAGCGCCAGCAACCGCGCGATCTCGTCGCGCATCTTGCGCCGGTCCACGATCATGTCGATCGCGCCCTTGGTCAGCAGGAACTCGCTGCGCTGGAATCCCTCGGGCAATTTCTCGCGCACCGTCTGCTCGATCACCCGCGGCCCAGCGAAGCCGATCAGCGCGTTCGGCTCGGCGATGACCACGTCGCCCATGAAGGCGAAGCTCGCCGACACGCCGCCCATCGTCGGGTCGGTCAGCACGCTGATGAACGGCAGCCTGGCCGCCGCCAGCTTGGTCAGCATGCCGGTGGTCTTGGCCATCTGCATCAGCGACAGCAGGCCCTCCTGCATGCGCGCGCCGCCGGTGGCGGTGACGCACAGGAACGGCACCTTTTGCTCGATCGCCGTCTGCACGCCGCGCGCGAAGCGCTCGCCCACGACCGAGCCCATCGAGCCGCCCATGAAACCGAACTCGAAGATCGCGGCCACCACCGGGACGCTGTGGATCGCGCCGCCCATCACCACCAGCGCGTCGGTCTCGCCGGTGGACTCCATCGCTTCCTTGAGTCGGTCGGGATAGCGCTTGCTGTCCTTGAACTTGAGCGTGTCGATCGGCAGCGTGTCGCGCGCGATCTCGAAGCGCCCCTCGCCGTCCAACAGCGCCTCGACCCGCTCGCGTGCGCTCATGCGCATGTGGTGGTCGCACTTCGGGCAGACCATGCAGTTGTGCTCGAGGTCGGTCTTGTAGAGCACCGACTCGCAACTCGGGCACTTGACCCACAACCCCTCGGGGATGCGTCGCTGGGCGCCGTCGTGGCGCTGGATGCGCGGCGGCAACAGCTTTTCGATCCAGCTCATCGGTTTCCTTTCAAGCGACTTGCGGTCGACGGCGTCGGGCGCTCGCTTGGTCGAGAGCCGCGCGGATCGGTCGCACGACATCGTCGACCGCGGCGACCGCCTCGCCCGCCGGCGCCGCCTCGATGGCCTCGATGATACGACTTCCGATCACCACGGCATCGGCCACGGCCGCCACCGCGCAGGCGCTCGCGGCGTCGCGGATGCCGAAACCGACGCCGATCGGCACCGAGCCATGACGCCGGATCAGCGGCAGTCGCTCGGCCACCGCGGCGACGTCGAGCGTCGCCGATCCGGTGATGCCCTTGAGGCTCACGTAGTAGAGATAGCCCGAGGCCGCGCGGGCCACCGCCTCGATGCGCGCGTCGCTCGAGGTCGGCGCGAGCAGGTAGATGCCGTCGAGCCCCGCACGTCGCAACGCGGCCGCGAAGTCGGCCGACTCCTCGGGCGGATAGTCGACGACCAGCACGCCGTCGACCCCCGCCGCCTGCAACCGCATCGCCAGCGGGTCGAGGCCGCCCTCTCCCGCCGCCATCAGTTCGAACGGGTTGGCGTAGCCCATCAGCACGACCGGCGTGACGTCGTCGTCGTGACGGAACGCTCGCACGCAATCGAGCGTGGCGACCAGGCCGACGCCGTTCCGGATCGCGCGTTCGGTGGCGCGCTGGATCACCGGGCCGTCGGCCGAAGGATCCGAGAACGGGACGCCTAGTTCGATGACGTCGGCGCCGGCCCGCGCGAGCGCATGCATCAGGTCGACCGTGACGGCGGCCGACGGGTCGCCGGCGGCGATGTACGGGATCAGGCCGCTGCGGCCCTCGACCGCGAGCCGCGCGAAGCGGATGCCGATGCGGCTCATGGCGCACACCGGTTCGACACCGCACGGAGGAAGCCGGATCGCCGCGTGCGCGGGAACGACAGGATCCTCGCGGTCGTTCCCGCGCGAGCAGGCCGGTGTCGTCGCCCCGACGCCGGGGCGGCGCTGGTCCGCGAGGATCGCGTCGGCCCCGTCACGGCTTGCCCGCCGCATCGACGATGTGCAGGTCCTTGTCGCCGCGTCCGGACAGGTTGACGAGAACGATGCGGTCCCGGCCCAGCGTCGGCGCGAGCTTCGCGGCATGCGCGAGCGCATGGCTCGACTCGAGCGCGGGGATGATGCCTTCGATGCGGCAACAGTCGTGGAACGCGGCGAGCGCCTCGGCGTCGGTGGCACCGACGTACTCGGCCCGGCCGATGTCCTTCAGCCACGCGTGCTCGGGCCCGACGCCCGGATAGTCGAGGCCCGCCGAGATCGAGTGGGTCTCGGTGATCTGCCCGTGGTCGTCCTGCAGGACGTAGGTGCGATTGCCGTGCAGCACGCCGGGCGACCCGCGCTGCAGGCTGGCCGCGTGGCGCGTGGTATGGAGCCCGTCGCCGGCCGCCTCGACGCCGATCAGGCGGACCGCCGCGTCGTCGACGTAGTCGTGGAAGATGCCCATCGCGTTGCTGCCGCCGCCCACGCACGCGACGATCGCGTCCGGTTGCCGGCCCGCACGCACCGGCATCTGCCAGCGGCACTCGCGACCCACCACCGCGTTGAAGTCGCGCACCATCATCGGATAGGGATGCGGTCCGGCCACGGTACCGATGATGTAGAACGTGTTCTCGACGTTCGTGACCCAGTCGCGCATCGCCTCGTTGAGCGCGTCCTTGAGCGTCCTGGAGCCCGACTCGACCGGCACCACGGTCGCGCCCAGCAGGTGCATGCGCTGCACGTTCGCCGACTGGCGGCTGACGTCGTCGCTGCCCATGTACACCACGCACTCCATGCCGAAACGCGCGGCGACCGTGGCCGTGGCCACGCCGTGCTGGCCGGCGCCGGTCTCCGCGATCACGCGCGGCTTGCCCATGCGGCGGGCGAGGAGCGCCTGGCCGATGGTGTTGTTGATCTTGTGGGCGCCGGTGTGGTTGAGGTCCTCGCGCTTCAGGAAGATCTGCGCGCCGCCGAGCCGTTCGCTCCAGCGCTTCGCGTGATAGACCGGGCTCGGCCGGCCGACGAAATGGGCGAGTTCGCTGTCGACCTCGGCGATGAAGTCGGGATCGACGCGATAGCGTGCATAGGCCGCGTCGAGTTCGTCGAGCGCGCGCATCAGCGTCTCGGAGACGAAGCGGCCGCCGTACGGACCGAAGTGGCCGCGGGCGTCGGGACGCGCCGCGAAAGGGGTCAGGGTGGACGTCGACGACGACGCACCGCGCGCCGCGGAGGCGGCCAGCGAAGAAACAGGCATGAGGGGTCCTACCGGAAAGAGAGGTCGGCGGCGCGCACCGCGGCGACGAAGTCGCGCATCGCGGTCGCATCCTTCAAGCCCTTGCCGCGTTCGATGCCCGATGAGGTATCGACCGCGTGAGGGCGGACGCGCGTCATCGCGTCAGCGACGTTTGCTGCGTTCAAGCCACCACTCAAAACGACCCGACGCGCGGCGTCGGAACCGATCAGCGGCTGTGGCACGAGAGACCAATCGAACACCTTTCCGGAACCGCCGTAGCCGGCGGAGGGCGTGTCGAGCAGCACCGCCACGGCGTGCTCGTATGCAGCCGCGAAGTCTAGCAAATCGAGCTCGGCCGTGACCCGCGCCGCCTTCAGGAGCGGCACGCGAAAGCCCCGGCAGGCGGGCGGCGTCTCGTCGCCGTGGAACTGCAGCAGCGTCAGCGGCACGCGATCGAGCACCGCGTCGACGGTGGCGCGCGACGCATCGACGAACAGCCCGACGGTATCGACGCCCGACGGCACGCGGGCGACCAGTTCCGCCGCGCGTTCGACCGACACGTGCCGCGGGCTGGGCGCGTGGAAGACGAAGCCGAGCGCGTCGATGCCGAGCGCGACCGCGGCGTCGACGTCCGCCTCGCGCGTCATCCCGCACAGCTTGATGCGAGTGCGGCCGTCCGGCGGGTCGAGGAGGAAGCTCACGACGGGCTCATGGTGACCGCATTGCCGTCCGGGTCGCTGAATCCGGCATGGATGGACGCGAACGGGACCGGTTCGGGCAGCGCGATCGACGCGGGATAGTCGACCCGGGCCAGGTACAAGCCGTCGGGCATGAAGGTTGGCGCCGCCACGCGCCGGTCGCGCCCCTCGAGCAGCGCGCCGAGCCACGCGACCGGCTTGCTGCCGCGACCGATCGCGACCAGCGCGCCGGTCAGGTTGCGCACCATGTGCTGCACGAAGGCACTGGCGCGAAACGTCAGCAGCACGAAGTCGTCGTGCCGCTGCACCGACGCGAGCGACATCGTCTTGACCGGCGTGCGAGCCTGGCACTCGGCACTGCGGAACGCGGAGAAGTCGTGCGTGCCGACCAGCGTCCGTGCCGCGTCGTTCATCGCCTCGACGTCGAGCGGGGTGTGCGTCCAGCCGGCCCGGCCGACCCAGTGCGGCGAGCGATAGGGCCGCACGTGCAGCAGGTAGCGATAGGTCCGCGCCACCGCGTCGAAGCGCGCGTCGAACGCGTCGTCGACGACGGTCGACCACGACACGGCGATCGAACGAGGCAGCAGCGCGTTGACGCCGCGCACCCAGCCGTGCAGCGTGCGATCGGCCGCCGTGTCGAAGTGCACCACCTGACCGAGCGCATGCACGCCGGTATCGGTGCGACCCGCGCAGGACACGCGCACCGGCCGGTCGGCGAAGTGCCCGAGCGCGGCCTCGAGCGCATCCTGCACCGTCGCGCGATGCGGCTGCGACTGCCAGCCGTGCCAGGCGCTGCCGTCGTACTGGACGCCGAGCGCGATCCGCTTCGGCGTGCGCGCGTCGCCCGTCACGTCACCCGTCATGCGTCGCGGCCACGACGCACCGCAGTGGTCTGCGAACGATCGCTCAGCCGAGCGTGCCGATCAGCTGGCGAGCCCGGTCGGCCTGCGCCGAGTCGCCGCTGCGGACGACTTCGTCGAGCAGTTCGCGGGCGCCGTCCTTGTCGCCGATGTCGCTGTAGGCGAGTGCCAGGTCGAGCTTCGTGGCCATGGCCTGCCAGAGATCGGTGCCGTTGCTGAAATCGGGCGTCGCGTTGGTCGCCGCGTAGTCGCTCGCTTCGAGGTCGAGGTTGATCTTCGAGAACGCGTCGAGCGGCTCCGTCTTGTCGAACTGATGCGAGTCGACGGCGTTGCGGAAGTCGGTGGTGCGGGCCTGCGTCGGCGTGCTCGCGGGCGTGCTCGCCGCCGTCGGGGCGGGCAGCGGCGACGGCACGGTCGGCGTCTCGTCGTACAGCGGTTCGGTGTTGGCGATGATGCTCGTGCCGAAGATGTCGGAGGCGCTGAAGCCGTCGACGTCCTTCGCTGCGCCGTTGGCCGGCGCCGCCGGCTCCTGCGCGGCGCGCGCCCGGAAAGCCGGCAGGTTGACGGCCGTGCGCGCCGAGGGGTCGCCGCTGCCGAACGCCGACGCGGTGAACGGTTCGATCAGCGTTTTGCCGGCCTCGCCGCCATCGACCTCGATCGCGTCGCCGACCGACGCTGCGCCGGCCGGCGCCG
>CAHJXF010000040.1 GCA_903644065.1 Betaproteobacteria bacterium | reverse complement strand
CCCGTCGCCGCGGCTGCGCCGGGCGCCACCCCCTCGCCGTCCGCCCCGGTCGCAGCGACGCCACCGAGCACGCCGGCTCCACCGTCGGTCCCCGTCACCGTCACGCCCCCCGGCACTCCGACCTCACCGTCGACCCCTCCGGACCCGGTGACGCCGCCGACCCTCACGACGCCACCGTCGACGCCCGTCGCGACGACGCCGCCGAGCATCCCGACCCCACCATCGACGCCCGTCGCGGTCGTGCCGCCGACCACCACCACGCCACCGTCGACCCCCGTCGCGACGACGCCGACCACGCCGACCACGCCGCAGCCCGTCGCGACGACGACGTCCGCCTGCTCGACGATCCCCGGCGCCGACGTGGCCGGCGGCGAGTTCACGGCCAGTGCGATCCCCGGCCGCTACGGCTACGAATACATCTATCCCACGCAGACCGAGATCGACCTGCTGAAGAGCCTCGACCTCCGCCTGATGCGCGTGCCGTTCCTCTGGGAGCGACTGCAGCCGAACGCTTCGGGTGCGCTCGACGCGGCCGAGCTGGCTCGCCTCGACGAGGTCGTCCGGCTGGCCACGGCCGCGAACATGACCGTCGTGCTCGACGTGCACAACTACGGCTACTTCAAGGGCGTCCAGCTGGCGGCCTCGAACGCGGCGCCCACGGCGCTGCCCGACTTGTGGAGCCGGCTCGCGCTCCACTACGCGAACCGTACCGGCGTCGCGTTCGGCCTGATGAACGAGCCGCACGACATCGAGGTGACGGCCTGGGCCGGCATCGTGCAGCGCACGCTGGCCGCCATCCGCGCGACCGGCGCCCGCAACCTGGTGATGGTGCCCGGCACCAATTGGGACGGCGCGCACAGCTGGACCGCGTCGCTCGGCGCCCAGTCCAACGCGACCGCGCTGCTGCCCCTCGGCAGCAACGACGCCAACGTCGTCTTCGAGGTCCACCAATACTTCGACGACGACTACTCCGGCACGTCGGACACGTGCAGGGCGGCCGACCAGGCCGTCGACGCGCTGTCCAGCATCGGCCAGTGGGCGCGCACCAACCACGTCCGCTTGTTCCTCGGCGAGTTCGGCGTCTCGCAACGCAGCGAGTGCGTGGCCGCGCTGGGTCGCGCATTGCAGGTGATGGAGACCGACACCGACGTCTGGTACGGCTATGCCTACTGGTCGGCCGGCGCGTGGTGGGGCAGCTACCCGTTCAACATCGAGGTGGCCGGCGGCACGCCGCAGGGCGCGATGCTGAAGCAGCACGCCGCGTCGTGCCCGGCCCGCAGTTGAAGCGGTCCTGACCGCATCGCCGAGCCATGCGCACGCCGGTCGCCGGTCGCCGGTCGCCGGTCGCCGGCGGACGGCACGGATCGGTGCGGCGGCACCTGCGCGCCGAGGGCACCGCAGTCCCGAGGTCGCTCGCAAAACGTCGACAAGTACACGGAGTTCAAGCCCGTCACGTCGTCGCGTGGAGCCGACGAAGCATGCGCTGCCGGTCAGCCATCGCCGCGGTGCCACGGCGCAGTTGCATCGGCTCTACCAGGCGATGGGCACGCTCGAGCCGCTCACCAGGCGATGGGCACGCTCGAGCCGCTCACCGACCTTTTCGACCCGGTGGTCAGCGGAAGCTTCGAGCCGAAGCGCGGCGACAATCTCGTCCCGGCCGCGACACCGGTGGCAACGAGGCGTCGCGACTCCATCGACTTCAGTTCTACGCGCAGGTGCTGTTAATGCGGCGGTTCCTGCTGCAGCAGGCGGGCCCGGACGAGAAAGGCCGCCCGTGGGCGGCCTTTCTCTTCGTGCCACGGCGGTCGACGACGAGCCGTTCGCTGCGCGAGCAGCCGGCCGGACGTGGCGCCCGGCCGAACGCTCAGGCCCGTGCCGGCGTGGCGTAGCTGGTCCGATGCACTTCGGTCACGGCCATCGTCCGACGACGGGCGAGCAGGCCGCCCAGCGCCGCAGCGACGGCACCGAGGATCAGCGCGATCGCGGCACCGAAGGCACCCTTCGCCGAGGCGCTCGCCGTCGCTTCGGCGACCTGGCGAGCCTTCGCTTCCGCTTCGGTCTTCTTCTGCTCGAACTGGGCGCGGGCGTCCTGGTACTGCTTGATCCACGCGTCCGTGCGTTGTTCCGCGTCCTGCCGGCTGGCACCGGTCCGCGCCATCACGACGTTGACGACGGACTCGCGATCGGCCTGATCGAGCGTCGACTTGCCGGAGGTGATCAGGTTCTGCAACGTGCCTTCGAGGTCGGCGGCGGGCGCATTGCCGTTGCTGCCCGCATCGGCGGCCGCGGACGTCAGCTGACCGGTCGCCGACTTGGCCTGACCGGCGATGGCATTCGGCTGGAGCCCCGGCTTGCCGGTCTGGCCCAGCAACGTCTGCAGCTGCGACTTCATGCTGTCGACCGAGATTCCGTTCGCGGCGAGCTGGCTCTTCGCCAGGTCGGTCGCCGGACCGGAAATGGCGCCGATGCCGGAGCCGGCCAGTTCGGCACCCTTGCCCACGACGCTCGCTCCGCCACGCACCACCGAACCCACGATCGACGCGAGCAGGTAGACCGTGACGAGCGTCGCCAAGCCCCAGGTCAGCAAGCCGTGCAGCAACGCGGCGGTCGACTCGACCGACGCCGACAGATGGCCCGCGACCCAACCGCCGACGAACAGCGCGACGATGCTGCTGACGACCCACCAGACGCCCGCGCCGATGCCGAGGCTCGATGCATCCGGCGTGCCGAAGCTCATCGGATTGACGGTGCTCAGGCCGACGCCGGTCCCGAGCAGGCCGAGCACCAGTTGCACCACCACGGCGATCACCATGCCGGCGATCACCGCGCCCCACGATACCGACCGGAGCGGCAGGCGCGGCGTCATCGACGTCGACGTCATCGTCTCGCTCCGCGGACCCACTTGTTCGTTTGCAGTCACTTGTTTCCCCTCGATTGGCGCCGCATGACGGCGCTCGGATTTGTGAATGGGCCGCACTCGTACGGCCTTCTCCCTGACATCTTCCCGGATGCATTCGGGGTGGGGCGAATACTGGGAGACACCGGCCGTGGTCGCAGCCGCTAGCGCCGGACATCCGGTGTAGGCGCAGAACGCATTCCGGTTCGGGCATCGAAGCCACGGCAGCGGTCGCAGGCGGCGGCTCGCGCCCCGCGTCGCCCCGCGCGTCGGGGCGGTGTCGTCGCCATCGCCGTCGCCGCCGTCGCTACAATCGAACGCGTCATCGGCACGACGACGTCGTCCGTCGACGCAGACCGCCGTCACGCAGGAGCTGAACCATGAACCGGAACGAGACGCCGCAAGGCATGATCGTCAACATCAGCGGCTACGAGAACGGCAAGCGGCTCGACGACCTGGGGCTCGACCGGATCAGCGACGTCCTGGCGAAAGCCGGGACCTTCGTCTGGGTCGGACTCTTCGAACCCGACGAAGCCGTGCTGGACAAGATGAAGGAGGAGTTCGGGCTGCACGAGCTCGCGGTCGAAGACGCACGGCTGGCGCACCAGCGGCCGAAGATCGAAGCGTACGGGCAGTCGCTGTTCATCGTGCTCAAGACCGCGCACCGGATCGACGAGCGCATCGCCTACGGCGAGACGCATCTGTTCGTCGGCCCCAACTTCCTCGTGTCGGTGCGCCACGGCGACACGCCCGGCTACGCGCTGGTGCGCCAGCGCTGCGAGGAGACGGCGAACCTGCTGGCCAAGGGTCCCGCGTTCGCGCTGTACGCGATCCTCGACTTCGTGGCCGACAACTACCAGCCGATCATCGAGCAGTTCGAGGACGACTTCGACAAGCTCGAGGAAGGCATCTTCAAGAGCGACTTCGACCGGCTCGTGATCGGCCGCATCTACGAGCTGCGGCGGCAACTGCTCGAGTTGCGCAACGCGGCGCAGCCGGTGGGCGACATCGCCAGCGAGCTGATGCGCTTCCACGAGGAGTTCGTGCCGAAGGAGTTGCGCGCGTACTTCCGCGACGTGAAGGACCACGTGTCGCGGCTGGTCGGCATGGCCGACAACATGCGCGAGATGCTCAACTCGGCGATGCAGGTCAACCTGGCGCTGGTCGGCGTGCGCCAGAACGACGTCGTCAAGCGGCTGGCCGGCTGGGGCGCCATCCTCGCGGTGCCCACCGTGGTGTTCAGTCTGTACGGCATGAACTTCAAGAACATGCCGGAGCTGGAGTGGCGCTACGGCTATCCGACGGCGGTCGGCATCACGGTGGTGGCCTGCTTCGTGCTGTTCAAGCGCTTGCAGAAGACGGGCTGGATCTAGTTGTCGAGCGCCGACGGGTCGTTCCCGCCGGATCGCCAGACAGGCGGCCCGGACAGTGCGACCGCACGCGCCGTGCGGGCCGTCGAAGCGGCACCGCAACGGCGAGCGCTGCCGATCGAGGCCGCGTTGTCGCTACCGGTGCCGCTCTTGCGCAACGGGCACGGGGTGCTCGCGTTCTTCTGGGTCTCGCACGGCGGACCGGCGAACGCGCGCACGGTCGGCGCGCCGTATTGCCGGGTGGTCGTCGATCCGAGTCATCTCGCGGACGCGACGTTCGAGGCGGTCGCTCCGGACTCCCTCGGCGTGCTCGATCGGGACGCGCCGTTCAGGCCGACGATCGGGCTAGGCGCGCCGCCAGGCACCCGGAAGGCACGCATCGCCGCTTTTCACCGCGTCAGCGACCACATGCTGGCCTTCTACGAAGCGCACGCCGAGACGCCGGAACGAGCGGCGAGCGAGTCGTCGCACCTGCTGGTGCCGTATCGACGCCTGTTCGAGGAGTTGGCGATCGTCGCATTGCGTCCGGTCTATCGCGCGTCGAGCCCGGCGTTCTTCTTGTGGCTCGATGCGGCGACTCGCCTTCGGTCGATCGCCTGACAACCGATGCGCACGTCCGATGGCCCGGCGGCGTCCGTTTTCATTCGGCGATGCGCCGGGCGTGACACGACGCAATACGCAACCGAGGCTCGCCTGCGCTTCGAATGCGTCCAGACAGGAAAGCAATGTGCTGAATTTCGATAGCCACTCGTTCCAGTGTTCCTCGATCTGCTTGTACGAGCCGACGAAGGCCACGAGCGAGAAATCGTAGGCTGCGTGCGACGAGCACCAGACGATGTTTGTGAACGGAAACTTTTCAACGTATGCAAACGTCTCGACCGCGGAAGCTTCAGCGCTGACGAACCTTGCGTACGCCCGCTGCGAAGAAGACGACGACCAGTGTCGCAAACGCCGTTCCGAAGAATCCCAGGAAACGATGGTCGGACGCTACGTACGTGGGCGACGGTCGGCCGTCTTGAGCCGCTACGAGCATGAGAGTCCGAGCGTCGTCCGCAAGCGGCGCGTTCATGCCCTGGAAGACTTGGCGAGCGGGCGTGGGCACGCTTCCGACGGTTTTCGCGAGCAGCGCGGTATCCGCGGCCCGCAGGGCAGCGCGCAGATCGGGATCCCCGGCTTCAAAGCGAATGACGTAATGCACGGCGTCGCCTTCCTTCCAGCGTTGCTCGACGAGCGGCACCAGCATCGTCCCGGAGCGGGCGGGGCCGCCGCTACTCTGCGACACCGCATGATCACCGAGCAGGCGACCGCGGGCAGCCAGATGGTGGTGGCCCATAGCGGCGTCGTTCACCTTGTCGGCCAGGTCGAGCGGAAAGTAGAACGCGTTGGCGTCCTCGTTGCGGACCTGCTGCTGCCAAGCGTCATAGCCGAAGACCGCCACCCATACCAGGGTCACGAGGCCGCCCCACGCAAGGAGCGAAAGACCGATCAGCGATTTCGGACGCGCCGAGCGGCGCGAGGGGACGGGTCCGGGGTCCCGCGGCTGTGAGAACGCTGCAAACGTTCGCGGCGACAGCACGGCCCAGAGCGTCAGTACCGGGATGCCGATTGTGAACAACAGCACGAGCAGGCTCAAGCTGCGCCAGTAACGACCGAACAGCGACAGCTGCGCTGCGTTGATCCAGCCGACGAGGCCGGTCTCGACCGAGCCGACGTAGGCGGCCGAGGCCGCCAGGATCAAAGAACCGCAGAAGACGGACATCCACTTCAAGCTCATTCCTCTCGACGCTGCAACGCTTCGAGATGGAGAAGCGACGACGGGTCGCGATTCCATCCACGCACTTGCGCCGCTTCACCTGCTCGAGCAGTCACTGGATGGACCGCTCGCTGGATCGGGGCGTGCAATTCGTAGCGATGGACATCTGCCCTGCGACCAGGCTTCGATGCTCGGCAGACCCAGCTGCTCGAGCAAACGGCTGATCGTCGCACGCGACGACCGACGATCCGCATGATGACCCGCATGGGCCGCCGGTCACGGCGCAGCCGCTCGATACGATCTTGCCGCCTGTTGCACATCACGCTGGTCAGCCGTCGCTGGACGGCGCTCGTGAGGTCGCGGACCAACTCGACCGTCGACCTGGCATCCATCGCGTCACTGCTTGACCAGCTCGACCCTTCGATTGCGCGCCCGTCCGGCTTCGCCGTCGTTGCTGGCTACCGGCGCGAGATTGGCCACCCCTCGGGCCAGCAGCCGACGCGCGTCGACCCTGCAGCGTGTGTCCGCGCTCGTATCGGTCACTTCAACGCGACATTCGAATAGCCACCGTAGCTCCGCACCTGCGGCATCGTGCATGGACGCGCTGCCCGCCCGGCCGCAGGGATCGCCTCGCACGAAGACCTTTCACAAACCGGCCGCGGCGAGCGCATCTTCGTCATTGCGCCGTACCTCCACGACACTCCTGTCGGGCGGCGCGAGGTTGACGAGGCGCGTGATGCGGCCCTCGACCATCTCCGCTATTGCGAAGCGCTGCTCCTCGATCTCGCCCGCCAGCGGGAACGCCGCCTGCTCGAACGCGATCGACTGGTAGACGACCAGCGTCGAGCCGGCGAAGCGGCCGACGATCGGCGAGTCCTTGCCGCGACGAGATCGGGTATCACGGGCGCGGGTGCGGCGCATGTCGACGCCGATGCAGCCATCGCGATCAGGATGCGAGCGAGTTCGGTCGCTTCGGGCGAACGGCGCGGAAAAGCTCCATGGCATCGACGACCGGTGACGGCGTCATTGCTTGACCAGTTCGACGCGGCGGTTCTTCGCGCGTCCGGCGTCGGTGTCGTTGGTCGCGACCGGCGCGTAACCCGCGACACCCTTGGTCGCGAGCCGCTTTGCATCGACCTTGTAGTCGCGGACCAGCGCGGCGACGATCGCATCCGCACGCCGCTGTGATAGCGAGAGGTTCGCGTCGAGCGCGCCCTGATTGTCGGTGTGCCCGACGATGTACACCTTGATCGATCTGTCGGCGTCGAGCAGCTTGCCCATCTCGTCGAGCTGCGGCTTGGACTCCGGCTTGATGTCCGCCTTTCCGGTGTCGAAGTACACGCCGTACAACGCGATCCTGCCTTCGGCGGCGAGGCCCTTCTCCATCGCGCCGGCGTCGACGGTCACCTGTCCGGTCTTCATCGGTTTCGGCTCGACGGTCTCGACGAACACGCCGACACGGTCCTTCAGCGGGTCGTCGTCGCTCCCGTTCAGCACCGAGATGAAGATGGCGACGGCCACGTCCCGATCCTCGGCCTTCAGCGTGCCCCAGATGTAATGCGGGTCCTGATTTGTGTTCAAGACGAGAAATGCGGGGTCCGATTGCCGACCGTATCCTTGCAACTGCTTCATGTGCTCGGCATACGGGATCAGGGGCTCGTTGATGCGCGCCGACCGTCCGCACGCGTCACCATCGCACGAGAATTTCTTGACGAAGCCCGCTTTCGTCAGCGCCTCCTGGTAGTTGCGCTGCACCTCGAGCCGCGTCTTGCCGGTCGGCGCGAGATACGCGACGCGCGTGACTTTCCCTTCGACCTTCGCAGCCTTCACGAAATGTCGGTTGTCCACCTCGTTCGTCAACGGGAACTGCACTTCGTCGTAAGCGATCTCGCCGTAGCCGACGATCGCCGAGCCCGCGAAGCGCCCGACGTACGGCGGGTCCTTCGCGCCCGGCAGGTCGCGCAACGGCGCATCGGCGGCGGCGGACGCAAAGGTCGAGAACGCGACGGCGAGCACGACGATGGCACGCAGACGAAGGAAGCGCATCAGGATGGTCATCAGGCGGGGCACTCCAGGAAAGTGATCGATTCGCCATCGGCGCGTGCCGCACGCTGACGCGGGCGACGCCGCCCGCTCAACGCGCCGCTCGCGTCGCCGGTCGACCGAGCGGCGGCACGACGACGAGTTCCGACTTGCGTGATGTCGTCGGGCCTGCGGCGCGCGGCGCGCGCCCTTCTGCACGCGCCGATCAAGCACCCTGCTGGATCTCTCGACCGCGACGGATGAACTCGATCGTCTTCTGCTGCATGCCGACCTGCAGCGCGGCCTGGTCGGCCAGGCCCTGCTTGGCCGCGTACTCGCGCACGTCCTGCGTGATCTTCATCGAGCAGAAGTGCGGGCCGCACATCGAGCAGAAGTGCGCGGTCTTCATCGCCTCCTTCGGCAGCGTCTCGTCGTGGAACTCGCGCGCCTTGTCGGGATCGAGGCCGAGGTTGAACTGGTCGTCCCAGCGAAACTCGAAGCGCGCCTTGCTGAGCGCGTTGTCGCGGATCTGCGCGCCCGGGTGGCCCTTGGCGAGGTCGGCCGCGTGCGCCGCGAGCTTGTACGTGATGATGCCGTCCTTCACGTCGTCCTTGTTCGGCAGGCCGAGGTGCTCCTTCGGCGTCACGTAGCACAGCATGGCCGTGCCGTACCAGCCGATCATCGCGGCGCCGATGCCCGACGTGATGTGGTCGTAGCCCGGCGCGATGTCGGTGGTGAGCGGCCCGAGCGTGTAGAACGGCGCCTCGCCGCACTGCTCGAGCTGCAGGTCCATGTTCTCCTTGATCAGGTGCATCGGCACGTGGCCGGGCCCTTCGATCATCACCTGCACGTCGTGCCGCCACGCCACCTGCGTCAGCTCGCCGAGCGTCTTCAGCTCGGACAGCTGCGCCTCGTCGTTGGCGTCGTAGATCGACCCGGGTCGCAGGCCGTCCCCGAGCGAGAAGCTGACGTCGTACGCCTTCATGATCTCGCAGATGTCCTCGAAGTGCGTGTAGAGGAACGACTCCTTGTGATGCGACAGGCACCATTTGGCCATGATCGAGCCGCCGCGCGACACGATGCCGGTCATGCGCGTGGCCGTCATCGGGATGTAGCGCAGCAGCACGCCGGCGTGGATCGTGAAGTAGTCGACGCCCTGCTCGGCCTGCTCGATCAGCGTGTCGCGGAAGATCTCCCAGGTCAGGTTCTCGGCCTTGCCGTCGACCTTCTCCAGCGCCTGGTAGATCGGCACCGTGCCGATCGGCACCGGCGAGTTGCGGATGATCCACTCGCGCGTCTCGTGGATGTGCTTGCCGGTCGACAGGTCCATCACCGTGTCGCCGCCCCAGCGGATCGCCCAGGTCATCTTGTCGACCTCCTCGCCGATGCTGGACGTGGTGGCCGAGTTGCCGATGTTGGCGTTGATCTTCACCAGGAAGTTGCGGCCGATGATCATCGGCTCGCTCTCGGGATGGTTGATGTTGGCCGGGATGATGGCGCGGCCGCGGGCGATCTCGTCGCGCACGAACTCGGGCGTGATCCGCGCCGGGATGGCCGCGCCGAACGACTGGCCCGGATGCTGGCGGGTCAGCAGCTCGGCCATCTTCGTGCCGGTCGGGCCGCAGTCGATCAGGCTGCGCACGTAGCGCTCGCGCTCGAGGTTCTCGCGGATCGCGATGTACTCCATCTCGGGCGTGACGATGCCGCGTCGCGCGTAGTGCATCTGCGTGACGTTGCGACCGGCGCGCGCGCGCTTCGGCAATCGATGCAGGTCGAAGCGCAATTGCGTGAGCTTCGGGTCGGCGAGGCGCTCCTGGCCGTAGCGCGACGTCGGGCCGCTCAACGCCTCGGTGTCGTCGCGCTCGTCGATCCACGCGGCGCGAATGGCCGGCAGCCCCGAGCGGATATCGATCCTCGCGGCCGGGTCGGTGTAGGGACCGCTGGTGTCGTAGAGATAGACCGGCGGGTTGGGCTCGATCGACGCGGGCGCCGCGCCGTGCACGTGCGGACCGCCGAACACCGGCGTATCCGACTGCGCCACCATGCGCATCGGCACGCGCAGGTCGGGGCGGGTGCCCTCGACGTAGAGCTTCGTGGAACGCGGCAGCGGCGCGATCGCCGCCGCGTCCACGAGTGCCGTCGCGGCGGCGAACGGCAGCGTGGGACCGGCAGGCGCCGCCGGGGTGTGATGCGACGAGTCGAGGACGGCTGCGTTCATGAAGGCTCCAGGATGGGCGGGAGCCGAGACGAGGTCTCCACGGCTCCCTACGGCGGCCGAACGATCCCATCGGATGGATCGACGCGCCCAGGTTCGAAGGGTGTTTCTCGCCCCGCCACGATGCGACTGTCGAACGTCGACGGGGACCCCTGCGTGAACGGCGAACGGTATGCGGTCGTTGCGCAAATAGCAAGCCGACCGAGAGGCGCAAACGCGAACATCGGGTGCAGCGGCCTGCCGACCTCGCGGGGGTTTGAGAGGGACCGCGCTTGTCGCTATCCTCTCGGTCGCGACGCGTCGTCGGCGCCGAACCAATGCGCCGCGAAGATGACGCTCGAACCCGAAGCGTTGCGTTTCATCCGCTTTGCCTGCGCTTCGTCGCACCATGCTTGCGGGCCGGGAACGCAGGAAGCGACAATTCGCGCTGTTCGTGACGGCGCGCACCCGCCGCCCGGAGTTTTCCGGCCGGCCTCATCGAGGCGCATCGCCAAAATATCCATGATCCAGACCTCCCTTCCCGAATCCGCGGTCGAGCACGCGCGCACCAACATGATCGCGCAGCAGATCCGCACCTACGACGTGCTGTCGCAGGACATCCTCGATCGGCTTCACCAGGTCCGTCGCGAGGAGTTCGTCCCCGAGCCGTATCGCGCGCTGGCTTTCGTCGACACCGAGATCCCGCTGGTGGTCGACGGCGAAGAGACCGGCGAGAACATGCTGGCGCCGAAGTTCGAGGCCCGCGTGTTGCAGGAGGTGGCCGTGCAGCCGCACGAGACGGTGCTCGAGGTCGGCACCGGCTCGGGGTACATGGCGGCCCTGCTGGCGTCGCTGGCACGCGACGTCGTGTCGGTCGAGATCGATCCGCGTCTGAAGGCGTTCGCCGAAGCCAACCTCGCCCGCGCCGGCATCCGCAACGTGCGCGTCGACCTCGGCAACGGCGTGGACGGCTGGCCGATCGCCGGCGAGGTCGACGTGCTGGTCGTATCGGGCTCGCTGGCCGCGCTGACGCCGGCGCTGATGCGGCAGGTTCGCATCGGCGGCCGCATCGCGGCGATCGTCGGCGAGACGCCCGCGATGACGACCGTGGTCGTGCATCGCATCGGCGACGACGCGTGGAAGACCGTGCCGATCCTCGAGACGGTCGTGAAGCGCCTTCGCGAGGCGCCGCGCGTCTCGCACTTCGAGTTCTGATGGCGACGCGCGGCGCGTCGTCGGGCAGGACGTCGACATGATCCATCCGCTCGGGGCACCGGAACTGGCTGCCTGGCTGGCCGACGAGACCCGCCCCCGGCCGCTGCTGCTCGACGTGCGCGAGCCGTGGGAGTACGCCACCTGCCGCCTCGACGACTCGCAGTCGATGCCGATGAACACCGTGCCGTCGCGTCTCGACGAGATCGACCTCGACCGACCCATCGTCTGCATCTGCCATCACGGCGCCCGCAGCATGCAGGTCGCGGCATTCCTCGCGAGCCGCGGCGGCGCCGACGTCCACAACCTGACCGGCGGCGTGGCCGCGTGGGCGTCGCAGGTGGACCCGCGCTTTCCGACCTACTAGGTCCGCGGCATCCCATCCCCGGACCCCCGACCCCCGACCGTGCTGGTTGCGCGATGCCCACCGTCCTGTCCGCCTCGATGACCGACCGATCGCTGTCGCACCGCAGCCGCATCGCGCTCGCGATCGGCTGCGTGCTGGTCGCGATGACGACGCCGCGCGCCGCGACGGCGGCCGACCTGATCCAGACCTATCGCGACGCGGCGGCCAACGACGCGCAGTTCGCGTCGGCGCGCAACACGTTGCTGGCCGGTCGCGAGCGCCTGCCGCAGGGACTGTCGTTGCTGCTGCCGCAGATCAGCGGCACGGCCTCCGACACGCGCAACAACCTCGAGTACCAGCAGCCGCAACCGTTCGGCGGCTATTCGGCGACCTACAACTCGCGGGCCTACACGCTGTCGCTGTCGCAGCCGCTGTTTCGCTGGAGCAACTGGCAGCAGTACCAGCAGGGCAAGCTCGGCGTGCTGTTCTCCGAGGCGCAGTTCGCGCAGGCCCAGCAGGACCTGATCGTGCGCGTGGTGCAGGCCTACACCGACGTGCTGTACGCGCAGGACAGCATCAACTACATCGTCGCGCAGAAGGCCGCGGTCACCGAGCAGCTGGCGTCGGCCAAGCGCAACTTCGACGTCGGCACGTCGACCATCACCGACACCAACGAGGCGCAGGCCAAATTCGATCTCGCGGTGGCGCAGGAGATCTTGTCGCGCAGCAACCTCGACATCGCCAACGCGGCCCTGCAGCAGATCATCGGCAAGGCGCCCGGCAACCTCGCGCCGCTGGTGCGCGACGTGGACCTGACGCAACCCGAGCCGCGCGAGATCGAGCCGTGGGTCGCATCGGCCGAGCAGGCCAACTTCGCCGTGGCGCAGAGCCAGGCCAACCTCGAGATCGCGCGGCGCCAGATCGAGGTCGAGCGATCGGGCCGCTATCCCACCGTCGACCTGGTCGTCTCGCGCAGCTACAGCAACACGCCGGCCATCGTGTCGTCGGTGACGACGCAGACCAATACGGCCGCCGGCGTGCAGATCAGCATCCCGTTCTACTCGGGCGGCTACACGTCGTCGCGGGTGCGCGAAGCGATCGCGCTCGCGGACCGGTCCGAGAACGACCTCGACTTCGCACGCCGCTCGGCGGCGCAGAGCGCGCGGCAGTCGTACTTCAACGTCACCAGCGGCCTCGCGCAGGTGCGGGCGCTGCGGGCCGCCGAGGTGTCGAGCCAGAGCGCGCTCGACTCGAACAAGCTCGGCTACCAGGTCGGCGTGCGCACCAACATCGACGTGCTCAACGCGCAGCAGCAGCTGTACTCGACGCAACGCGACCTCGCGCGGGCGCGCTACGACACGCTGCTGAACGGGCTGCGCCTCAAGTCGGCGGCCGGCACGCTGACGGACGGCGACCTGACGCGCATCAACGTGCTGCTGCAGCACTGATCGAACACCGCCCGCCCGCGATGGGCTGCATCGCGGACGTCGGCGCGTTCGCTCGGAAACGGACCGCATGTCGCGGTCCCCGCTCGAGAAACATCGATCAACTCTCGTGCACGCCGCCCGCTGCGGACAGCATCGACGCCGTGGCACAGTGCGGCATCGCCCCGCCGTCGCCGCTCATGAACATCGCCGATCTCCGCACCACCTATCGCCGCGCCACGCTCGCCGAGAGCGACGTCGCCTCCGACCCGTTCGTTCAGTTCGAAGGCTGGCTCGACCAGGCCATCGCGTCCGAGGCGCTGGAGCCGACCGCGATGACGCTCGCGACGGTCGACGCCGAGGGACGACCGTCGGCGCGCGTGGTGCTGCTGAAGGGCTTCGATGCCGACGGGCCGCCGCCGGACGGTTCCGCGCGCGGCTTCGTCTGGTACACCAACTACGACAGCCGCAAGGGCAGCGATCTCGCGGCCAACGCCCGGGCCGCACTGTGCCTGTTCTGGCCCGAACTCGAACGTCAGGTGCGCATCGAGGGCGCCGTGGCGAAGGCGTCGGCCGACGAGTCGGATCGCTACTTCGCGTCCCGGCCGCTGGGCTCGCGGGTCGGCGCGTGGGCGTCGCCGCAAAGCGAGATGATCGCGTCGCGCGACATCATCGAGGATCGTGAACGCGCGACGCGATCGCGCTTCGAGATCGCGGCCGACGCGGAGCAGGCGGACCTGCCGCGACCGCCTCACTGGGGCGGCTATCGGCTGGTGCCGGACCGGATCGAGTTCTGGCAGGGTCGCCCGTCGCGGCTGCACGACCGCATCGTCTACCGCGGCGAACGCGGCCGATGGACGACCGCGCGCCTCGCGCCGTGACGCGTCGGCCGGCGCACTCCGCAAGGCTCCTGTCGAGTCGCGCGAAGCCGGCGACCTGAGGACCGACCACCGCCTCGCGGCGGGCGAACGGGTACGGAGCGACGAGCGACCGTAGCCGGGCGTGTCCCATCCGGACGACTCCTGCGCCGATTGCAGTATCTTCGGTCGCGGCTATATTGGCCGCCGCCGCGTCGCATTCCCGCGTCGGTCGTCGTCTTTCCACCGTCGCCGATCGATCGGCACCATCGATGGTCGCGATCGATCGCCGGCGAAGGTCGTCGGTGCCGGAACCGCCCGGGCGTCTGCCATAATCCGTGAAGCGATATAGATGAATCTTCATGTAATTCCACTGCATCGGACCGGACGCGGCCTGCGCGGAGCGGCGCATGCGTAGCACGCTGGACCCCCGCCCCGGAACGGGTGAGCTGGCGCGGACCCCCGACTTCGACAGCGGCCACTTCCGTGGTGCGCTGGGTCGCTTCGCCACCGGCGTGACGATCATCACGACCAGCTCGCCGGATCGCGACGGCACGCCGCGGCTGCTCGGCTTCACCGCCAACTCGTTCAACTCGGTGTCGCTCGACCCGCCGCTGGTGCTGTGGAGCCTGGCGCTGGCGGCGGCGAGCCTGCCGGTGTTCCGCGACAACTCGCACTACGCGGTCAACGTGCTGGCGTCGGACCAGATCGAACTGTCGCGCCTGTTCGGCACGCGCAGCAGCCAGCGCTCCGCCGACGACGATGTCGCCGGTAGTCGCTTCGACGGGATCGCGTGGCGCGAAGGCGCGTGCGGCGCACCCATCCTCGACGGCTGCTGCGCGTGGTTCGAATGCTTCAATCGCAGCCGCTACGAGGAAGGCGATCACGTCATCTTCGTGGGCGAGGTCGAACGCTGCGACTTCAGCGCCCGCGAGCCGTTGGTTTTCCAGGGCGGCAAGTACCACATGACGCAGCCCCACCCCGATCGCTGAGCGACGCGACGCTCGCACCGCCCCGATCCCTCAACAGGCCGCTTCGCCGCCTTCGACCCCATGCCGAGAATTCCCTACATCACCGATGCAGAGGCGGGCGACACGCCGCTGGTCGCGGCCATCCGCGAACGCCGCGGCGGCAGTCTGCTCAACCTCGACCGCCAGCTGCTGCACAGCCCGGCCTACGCGGAAGGATGGAATGCGATGCTGCGCGCGGTCCGCACCCGCCTCTCGCTCGACGCCAAGCTGCGCGAGCTGGCGATCTGCGTCGTCGCCGTGCTGAACGGCGCCGATTACGAATTCGGCCAGCACGCGCCCGAGTTCCTGAAAGCCGGCGGCAGCGACTCGCAGCTGTCGGCGATCCGCCGCATGGACGCCATCGCGATCGATCCGGCGATGTTCAGCCAGGCGGAGAACGCCGCGATCGCGCTGACCACGCAGATGACCCGCATCGTCGAAGTCGAGCCCAGCACGTTCGCGTCGTTGCGAAAGCACCTCGACGACGCCAGCCTGGTCGAGCTGGTCGGCGTGGTCGCGGCCTACAACATGGTGTCGCGCTTCCTGGTCGCGCTCGAGGTCGAGACGGAGTAGGCGGCCGCGATGGCCTCGCCTTCGGCCCCGGACGATCGCCGGCCAGAGCGGCCGACGCTAGGATCGCGCACGCCGGCGCGACGGACGTCGAAGCGGCGCTGGGCGGTCGACGACTACCTGTCGTATCTGCTCGCCCGGGCCAGCCACGACGTGGCGAGCGAGTTCCATCTCGAGGTTCGCGCCGCGGGTTGGACGGTCCTCGAATGGCGGGTGCTGGCGACGCTGGCCGGCGACCCGTGCACCGTCGGGCAGCTCGCGTCGATCGTGATGGCCGAGCAATCCACCGTCACCAAGCTGTTGGGCCGCCTCGAGGCCGAAGGTCGCATCGTGCGCAGCGACGACGCGATGGACCGCAGGCGGTCGCTGGTGCAGATCACGCCCGCCGCGCGTGCGGACGTGGCGCCGCTGCTGGCCCGCTCGAAGCGCCACGAACGAGCGCTCGTCGCGCGGCTAGAGCCGCACGAGGCCGAAGCGCTCAAAAGCGCATTGCGGAAATTGATCGACGCAGGGTGAACGACGCCCGACGAACGGCAGGCCGCACGGGACGCCCCGGCGACGCAGCGACCGCGACGTCGCGGTCGCTCACTGCGCCCGCGAGTCCCCTTCGTAGAACTCCTTCAGCAGGAAGGCTTCGAGCTCCTTCTGATCCTTCGGTCGCGCCGACATGATCACGCTCTTGCCCTTCAGCCGGTACGAATACCACTCGAAGTCGCCGGGCTGCTGCTCGCGGATGATCTCGATCATCTGGCGGACCACCGCGATGCGGATGTCCGGATTGTTGCCCTGCTGCACCTCGTAGGTCTTGCCGCCGCGACGACGGAAGTCGTGGTTCCAGCCGTTGAACACGAACTCCGCTTCGTGCAGCCCGGTGTGCTTCATCTCGAAGATGCCGCCGGACTGGCTCTGGTCCTGCCCCGGGCTCGCCGAGCGCTGCTGCGCCGCGATGTTGGCCTTCGCGATGCGGTTGGCGCGCTCGTTGTCGCTCTCGACCACCTCGTCGGGCGCCCCGCCGTTCTGGTTGCGGCGCGCCTGCTGCCGCGCCGCCAGCACCTGCGAGAAGTCGTCGGTCGTCGGCACCACCGGCTGCGGTGGCGTCTCGGGCGCGGGCGGCTGCGGCGTCGC
>CAHJXF010000039.1 GCA_903644065.1 Betaproteobacteria bacterium | reverse complement strand
GGCCGGCGGCGACCGCCGCGACGTGGGTGCCGTGACCGTAGGCGTCGGGGAACTTGCTGCTCGACGAATCGATGGTCCGCTCGATCTGCTGCTGCCCGAGCGAGCCCGGCAGCACGGCCTGGCTGTAGTCGGTGCCGACGACCCACAGCTTGCTGCCGCTGCCGGTCGAACTGGTGCTCAGCGTCGTCATGTCCACGCCGGCCACGACCCGCGTCTGTCCCTTCGAATCGACGTAGGCCTGGTGCTTCCTCATGATCCCCGAGTCGAGGAACGCGATGCCCACGCCGCTGCCGTCGAACGCAGGCGGGCTCGCGGTGCCAGCCTGGCCGCTGCCGCTCGACGAGACCGGCGACGCGATCGTCGACGCGAGGTCGTCGGTCTTGGTGGTGACGCGGTCGGCCGAGATGCTGACCACGTCCGACCGCCGGGTCAGCGCGTCGATCTGGTTGAGCGGTACCACGGCGAGCAGTCCGCTGATCGACAGGTAGCGGTAGTAGACCGATCCGCCGCTCGCGACCACGGCGCGACGCAGGTCCGTCAGGTCGGGATCGTTGCCGGCCGCGACGATCACCACCTTCGCGTAGAGCGTGGCGCCGGCGGGGTTCAACCAGGACGACTTGAGCGAGCCGGAGGTGCTCCACGACGCGTTCTTCAGGTCGTCGGACAACTTGCTGCCCGCAGCGCAGGCAGGCAATGCGACGACGAGCGTCAGCCCGAGGGCGAAAGCCTGCCCGAGGCGTTCCAAGGTGGACCGCGTGCGAGCGGCGAGGAGGTCGGTTGAGCGCATAGGTGTCTGCCTGAGGTGCGTGAAATGAACGCGACAGGTAAGTGCAACGTCCGTGCCGTGGTGCGCTCGCGAAGCGCTGCAGAATTGCTTTCGCGACGTGCCGTCGCAGAGGCGAGCACGCGACACCACGTCGCGTTCGCACCCGTTCGCGCCGCATGCGATCGAACGGACAGCGAGGTCTTCCCGGCCCTTTTTCGCGGCTTCCGACCAATCGCGTCACTCGGCGACATCGGCGTGCGGCGCGACTCGACTCGGCAGCTAGAGGTCGCGGCGCGATCGCCGTAGTGCAAGCGGCGGGAAAGACGGCTTCGCCACGCCGGTAGCGCGGCGCCGGATGCCGCGGCGACCCCCGGGCGAAGACCGTGAGCGCATCGGTGCCCGGCCGACATCGCGCAAGTGACCGACAACCCGTGCCATGGTTGGACTACGGGTACGCGGTGGGTCCGATGGCACCCTGTCGCTTCGCATCGCGCGCCATCACGGTCGCGCGTGTGCGCCACGGGAGTCGTCCATGCATCGAACCCTTCTTCTGCTCACGGCGTCGCTGGTCGCCGTCGCGGCCGCCGGTTGCGGCGAGACGGCCCGTCTCACCGTCGACGACGGCACCGGGGCGGCGCCCAACCTGCCGGAGCCCAACCGGACGCTGATCCCGACGCTCAACGTGGCCAAGGCGGTCGGCTGGCCGGAAGGCGGCAAGCCGCAGGGTGCGCCCGGGACGACGGTGAACGCGTTCGCGGTCGGCCTCGACCACCCACGCTGGGTCTACGCGCTGCCGAACGGCGACGTGCTGGTGGCCGAGACCAACGCGCCGCCGAAGCCCGACGACGGCAAGGGCATCCGCGGCTTCGTGCAGAAGATCTTCATGAAGACCGCGGGCTCGGGCGCGCCGAGCGCCAACCGCATCACGCTGCTGCGCGACGCCGACGGCGACGGCGTGGCCGAGGTGCGCGAGGTCTTCATCCGGGACCTGCACTCGCCGTACGGCATGGTGCTGGTGGGCAATGACTTCTACGTCGCCGACTCCGACGCGGTGATGCGCTTCCCGTACGTGCCGGGCGCCACGCACATCGACGGCCCCGGCACGAAGGTGGTGGACCTGCCGGCCGGCACGATCAACCATCACTGGACCAAGAACATCATCGCCAGCGCCGACGGCGCGAAGCTGTACGTCACGGTCGGCTCGAACAGCAACGTCGGCGAGAACGGCATCGCGGCTGAAGACGGCCGCGCGTCGATCTGGGAGATCGATGCCAAGACCGGGCAGCATCGCGTGTTCGCGTCGGGCCTGCGCAACCCCAACGGCATGGCATGGGTGCCCGGTGCGAGCGGCGGCGCCGCCGAGTTGTGGACGGTCGTCAACGAGCGCGACGAACTGGGCAGCGACCTGGTGCCCGACTACATGACGTCGGTCCGGGACGGCGGCTTCTACGGCTGGCCGTACAGCTACTACGGCACCCACGTCGACGATCGCATCCAGCCGCAGCGTCCCGACCTGGTGGCGAAGGCGATCGTGCCCGACTACGCGCTCGGCCCGCACACGGCATCGCTCGGCCTGACCGCCGGCCCGGCGACCAGCAACCTGCCGGCCGCGTTCGGCAACGGCATGTACATCGGCCAGCACGGATCGTGGAACCGCAACCCGCGGAGCGGCTACAAGGTGGTGTACGTGCCGTTCACCGGCGGCCGTCCGTCCGGCTCCCCGGTCGACGTGCTCACCGGCTTCCTGTCGCCGCAGGGCGAGGCCTGGGGCCGTCCGGTCGGCGTGGCGTTCGACAAGCCGGGCGACCTGCTGGTCGCGGACGACGTGGGCGACACGGTGTGGCGCGTGGCGGCCGCGCGCTGAGCCGGCCCGACTCGCGACACGCTCAATCGAGCGGCAGGCTGGCTGTGGCACCGACCAGCCGATTGCGGCCTTGCGCCGGCTCGAAGTAGCGACCGTTCCCTTCGTTGACGATCACCGAGCCGGCATACCGCCGGTCGGTGACGTTGTCGATCCGCGCGAAGCCTTCGATGGTCCAGCGCCCGCCGCGCAACAGATAGCCGGCCCGCAGGTTGGCCACCGCGTAGTGCGACGCGGCGTCCGAGTTGGCGTCGTCGACGTAGACCTTCGACGCGTGCCGGCCTTCGAGACCGAAGCGCCAGCCGCGCTCCGGCGCATAGACCAGTTCGGCGTAGGACACGTTGGCCGCGACGCCCGGGATGCGGTTGCCCGCGGCGACCGCCACGGTCGGCACCGTGCACGGTGCGGCATTGCAGGTGAAGAAGCCCTCGCGGTAGCGCGCGTCGAGCACGGTCCACGCGGCTTGCAGGCGCCACGCGTCGGCGAAGCGCCAATCCGCCGACGCCTCCACGCCGCGGCGCCGCGTGCGGCTCGCGTTGGTATAGGTGGACCGTCCGCCGAGGTTCGACAACGTCACGATCTCGTCGCGCGTGCGGGTCTCGAACAGGGCGACGTTGACGCCGATCGACGTGTCCGACGGCGCGACGAAGCGGGTCTTGACGCCGGCTTCGACGCTGTCGCTGCGGGCCGCCTTCAGGTCGAGGTTGAGGCCCGTCGTCCCGTTCGGCCGGTACGCCAGCTCGTTCAGTGTCGGCGTCTCGAATCCGCGCCCGGCCGTCGCGTAGAGATGCAGCGACGGCGTGGCCGCGTACAACACGCCGAGCACCGGCAGCGTGGCCTGGTAGCGCACGGCGCCGCTGTCGTCGGGATTGGTGCCGGCCGCCGTCGTGACGACGTAGCGGTCGTGCGAATCGAAGCGGACCAGGCTGTGGCGCACGCCCGCGTCCAGCGTCCACGACGACGCGAAGTCCCAGCTGCCCTGCAGGTACTCGTCGACGTTGTCGACCCGGTTGTCCTCGTCGCGTCGCAAGGCGCCCTGCACGCCGAGCGTGCGCGCGGTCGCCGGCCCGGTGAAGTTCTCGTAGCCGCGCCGATGCTCGTCGAGATGGTCGGTGGCCACCCCGGCGATCAACACCAGCGGCCGCTCGAGCACGGTCGTGCGATGCGTCTCGCGCAGGTCGACGCCCCCGTAGCGACGGTCGAGGTCGATGACGCCGCCGGGGCTCGTCACCGGAAGCTGCGTGGCGACGGGGATGGCTTGATACTGCTGCGTCGCGCGCTGGCCGCCGTAGAGCAGCAGCCGCACCCGGTCGTCGGCGCCGATCGCGTGCTCGGCGACCGCGCCGACCTGGTTCTGCGCGAACGTCTTGCGGGTGTCGTACTGCAGCGCCGTCGCGTCGACGCCGTGCGGGTCGCGCGCGTACTGCGCCCGCGTCAGGCCGAGCGGATCCTGCGCGAACGGCAGGTCCACGCCGTTGACGATCACCGTCAGCGTGGTGCCGTCGCCGGCGTGGAACGTGAGCTTGGCGTTCGACAGGTCGCGTCGCGCGGCGCTGTGGTCGCGCGCGCCGTCGGTCTCGAAGTGCGTGGTGTCGATCAGGTAGTCGGTGACGGGCGGGCCCGGTACGTCGTCGCGGACCGCGATCGATCCGCCCACCTTCAGTCCGACCCGTCGCGTACCGTCGCTGCCGACCGCGAACGACGGCAAGAAGCGCGTCGGGCCGCCGCCGCTCTCGGTGAAGGTCTGCACCACGCCGCCCGACGAGTTGCCGTACAGCGCCGAGAACGGGCCGCGCAGGACCTCGATGCGATCGACCGACCCGATGTCGATGTTGGACAGCTGGCCCTGGCCGTCGGGTTGCGTGGCGGGGACGCCGTCGACGTAGAGCCGCACGCCGCGGATGCCGAAGCTGGAACGCGCGCCGAAGCCGCGGATCGACAGCTGCAGGTCCTGCGCGTAGTTCTGGCGGTTCTGGATCGCGAGGCCGGGCACGACACCGAGGCTTTCGGACAGGTTGACCTGGAGGCGGCCGGCCCGCACGTCCTCGCCGTCCACCCGGTCGATCGACGCGGGCACCGCGAACGGATCGGCCTCGGTGCGGGTCGCGGTGACGGTGACCGCATCGCCGCGCTGCACCGGCACCTGCACCTGCCCGAGCGCCACCACCGGCGCCGCGAGCCAGCAGGCGATCGCCGTCCGGACGTGGGTGGGCCGGGACGGTGCTTCACGGGACCCGGGTTGTTGCGCCATGCGGCAGAGGCTAACCGGCAGCCCGTCGGCCGGGGGTCAGTCAAAGCGTGATCCGCGATCGACCGCCGACCCCGGGCGGCGCTGTGCCGCGAACTCAGGCCGACGACAGTCCCGCGCGGCCGCGTGCGTCGCCGCTCGACGGTCCGTCGTCGATCAACGCATGGCCGGTCAGCAGCGGCTCGGGTGCCGCCGCCTCGTCGCTGTAGCGGTGCGCGATGGCGACGATCACCTCCTCGATCGCGAAGAAGGCGTCGAGCACCAGGGGCTCGAAGGTGCGACCGCGCTCGGCCCGCATCAGCGCCGCCGCCTGCCCATGCGAGAACGGTTCCTTGTAGCAGCGCCGGCTGATCGGCGCGTCGTAGATGTCGGCGACCGCCATGATGCGACCCGAGCGGGATGGCCTCGTTGGCCAGCCCGAGCGGATAGCCGCTGCCGTCCCACTTCTCATGATGCGTGGCGGCGATCTCGCCGGCGATGCGGAGGAAGTTGTCGCCGTTGATGCGCTCCGCCGTGCCGTGGATGACCGGCCGAACTCCGCGTGCTGCTTCATCAGCGCGTATTCGTCGGGCGTGAGCTTGCCGGCTTTCAGCAGGATGTGGTCCGGCACGCCGACCTTGCCGATGTCGTGCAGCGGCGCCGACAGGAACAGCAGGTCGATGGTCTCGCGGTCAGCGTGTCGCGGTAGTGCCCGTCGCTGCGGACGCGTTCGGCGATCGCCCGCACGTAGTGCTGGGTGCGCTTGATGTGCGCGCCGGTCTCGGGGTCGCGCGTCTCGGCGACCGAGGCCATCGACTCGATGGTTACCTGCCGCGCGTTCTCGAGTCGGCGCCGCCACTTCGACGAGCGCCGCTTCTCGAAACGCGAAGCGGGTGACGAAGAACGCCACGAACGACACGAGCGCCACGATCAGGCTCGGTGCCGGCGAGACGAACAGCCCGTCGCGCGCGAACAGCAGCAGGCTGCCCGCGACCAGCGTCGTCATCAGGAACGCGCCGCCGGCGACGGCGAGCGGGATGCGGCTGACCGACACGAACAGCGCCGCCATCGCGAGGCCGGTGGCCAGGCAGGCCGTCAGGCTCGCCTCGCGCGACCACGACGGCACGCGCACGAAGCGGTCGCCGACGATGTCGCCGGCCATGACGGCTTCGATCTTCGAGCCGGCGAAGCGCGCGTCGAGCGCCGTGTGGTGCACGTCGTTCAGCCCCGCCGCCGACGAGCCGACGAAGACGATGCGCCCCGCCAGGTCCTTCGCGTCGAAGCGACCGCGCAGCACGTCGAGCGCGGAAACGGTGTCGTGGGCCGCGGGTCCGCCGTCGAAGCGCAGCAGCGCCGCGCCGGTCCCGTCGACCGGCACGCGAAACGGCGGTCCGCGAGGCGCACCGGCTGCGACCCGACATCCTGCTGACCGACATCGAGATGCCGAAGCTCGGCGGCCTCGAGGTCGCTCATCGCATTCAGCGCTTCGACCGGCCCTGCCGGGTCGTCATCCTCACGACCTTCGCGCGGGGCGGCTACCTGCGCCGCGCCCTCGACGCGGGCGTGGCCGGCTATCTGCTGAAGGACGGGCCGTCGGAACAGCTGGCGGTCGCGCTGCGGACGGTCCATGCCGGCGGGCGCGCGATCGATCCGCAGCTCGCGCTCGACGCCTGGGGCGAGGCCGATCCGCTGGTCGATCGCGAGCGGCAGGTACTGCGGCATGCGGGCGAAGGCC
The DNA here is from genome assembly GCA_903644065.1 of Betaproteobacteria bacterium. Lineage (GTDB taxonomy): Bacteria > Pseudomonadota > Gammaproteobacteria > Burkholderiales > Burkholderiaceae_D > CAHJXF01. The sequence continues at coordinate 10,540 of CAHJXF010000039.1, read as the reverse complement.
TGGCAGCGAGCGACATCGCGAAGCTGCTGGGGCTGACCGCCGGCACGGTGCGCAACTTCCTGTCCGAAGCGATCGGCAAGCTCGGCGCCGGCAACCGCGTCGAGGCCTACCGCATCGCGCGACAGAAAGGCTGGTTGTAGCTCGACGCCGGCCGCTCGGCGACAGACGTCGAAGTCGGCAAGCGAAGCCCAGCGCCTGCCTGACGAGGTCGCCGCCGCGCGATTCGACAGTGACCGCTGCCAGCTCGCTGCGTTGATCCACGATCGTTCTGTGTCGAAAGCGAACTTATCCGTTCATGAGGACGGGTCGGGGGGCCGGAGAATCCGCCGGGCGCGGAGAGCGGTCGAACCGCCGGGGCGGTTCTTCCGCCTTCGGCCGCGCTTTACCGCAACGGCCGGTTCCGCCACGATCCGTCCATGACCGTCGACCTCGCGTTCGAAGACCTCGGCAGCGGCCCGCCGCTGTTGATGCTGCACGGTCTGTACGGATCGAGCGGCAACTGGCGGCGCATCGGCAAGGCGCTGTCCGATCGACACCGGGTGCTGTCGGTCGACCTGCGCAACCACGGCGGGTCGCCGTGGGCCGCGACGATGTCGTACGCCGAGATGGCCGCGGACGTCGCTGCGCTGATCGAGCGCCTCGGCCTCGACGCGGCCGGCGAGGCGCCCGCCGTCCTCGGCCACAGCATGGGCGGCAAGGTCGCGATGACGCTGGCGTTGACCGAGCCCGCGAAGGTCGGCCGCCTGATCGTCGTCGACATCGCGCCGGTCGTGTACCGGGACCACTTCTCGTCGTACAACGACGCGATGCGCGACGTGGCGGCGTCGGGGGCGACCAGCCGCGAGGAGATCAAGCGGGCGCTGCTCGCCACCATGCCCGACGACCGCACGGTCGGCTTCCTGATGACCAACCTGGTGCGCCACGAAGAACGCTACGACTGGCGCATCAACCTCGCGGCGATCAGCCGGGCGATGCCGGAGATCGGCGCGTTCCCCGAAGCGCTGCTCGACCGACGCTACGACGGACCGGTCACCGTGATCGACGGCGAGCGGTCCGACTACGTGTCGATCGGGGACCGTTCCCGTTTCCTGGCGCTGTTTCCGCACGTCCGCTTCGTCACCATCGCGGACGCCGGCCACTGGCTGCACGCCGACCGGCCGGAGGCCTTCATCGCGGCCGCCGGCGCAGCGCTCGACGGCGCGGACGGCGCGGACGGTGAATGAAGGCGCAGGCCGACCCGTTCGCACGCAGCGGCGGATAGACTTCCGCACAGGGCACCCAGGCCCGCCACAAGATTCGGAGACTCCATGGACCAGGCCACCGCCGGCAAGAAGCCGCTCTATCGATCGCTGTACTTCCAGGTCCTGGTGGCCATCGTGATCGGCGTGCTGGTCGGCAACTTCTATCCCGCGACCGGCGAGGCGATGAAGCCGCTCGGCGACGGCTTCATCAAGCTGATCAAGATGATCATCGCGCCGATCATCTTCTGCACCGTCGTGACCGGCATCGCCGGCATGGAGGACATGAAGAAGGTCGGCAAGACCGGCGGCTACGCGTTGCTGTACTTCGAGGTCGTGAGCTCGATCGCGCTGTTGATCGGCCTGTTGATGATCAACGTCGTGCAACCCGGCAGCGGCATGAACGTCGACCCGGCCAGCCTCGACACCCGGAGCATCGCGGCCTACACCAAGCCCGGCGCGCTGACGTCGACCACCGACTTCCTCCTCAACATCATCCCGAACACGGTGATCGACGCGTTCGCCAAGGGCGAGATCCTGCAGGTGCTGCTGTTCGCGATCCTGTTCGGCTTCGCGCTGCACAAGTTCGGCGGCCGCGGCACGCTGGTGTTCGACCTGGTCGAGAAGGTCTCGCACGTGCTGTTCGCGATCGTCGGCCTGATCATGCGGGTCGCCCCGATCGGCGCGTTCGGCGCGATGGCCTTCACGATCGGCAAGTTCGGCCTGCGCTCGCTGCTGTCGCTGGGCGCGCTGATGGCGACCTTCTACGCCACCTGCCTGATCTTCGTCATCGTCGTGCTCGGCGCGATCGCCTGGTACCACGGGTTCTCGATCTTCAAGTTCGTCCGCTATATCAAGGAGGAGTTGCTGATCGTGCTCGGCACCTCGTCGTCCGAGTCGGTGCTGCCGCGCATCATCGCGAAGATGGAGAACCTCGGCGTGCAGAAGTCGACCGTCGGCCTCGTCATCCCCACCGGCTACTCTTTCAACCTCGACGGCACGTCGATCTACCTGACGATGGCCGCCGTGTTCATCGCGCAGGCCACCAACGTGCACATGACGCTCGGTCAGGAGCTGACGCTGCTCGGCGTGCTGGTGCTGACGTCGAAGGGCGCATCGGGCGTGACCGGCAGCGGCTTCATCGTGCTGGCCGCGACGCTGTCGGCCGTCGGCCACGTGCCGGTCGAAGGCCTGGCGCTGATCCTCGGCATCGACCGCTTCATGTCGGAGGCGCGGGCGCTGACCAACCTGGTCGGCAACGGCGTGGCCACGATCGTCGTCGGCAAGTGGTGCGGCGAGCTCGACAGCGCGCGCATGACGCGCGTGCTGAACGGCGAGACCGGCAGCGAGGCCGACGAGCCCGAACGGGTCCTCGATCGCACGATCGACCGGCTGAACAGCCACCCCGCCTGACGATGGCCCGCGATCGTCTGATCGACGAGGACGCCGGCGACGGCCTGCATCGCATCGTCGTCGTCGGCGGGGGCGCCGGCGGACTCGAACTGGCGACGCGGCTCGGCGACACGCTCGGCAAGCGACGCCATGCCCACGTCACGCTGATCGAGAAGGCCCGCACGCACTTCTGGAAGCCGCACCTGCACGAGATCGCGGCCGGCACGATGGACATGGGGCTGTACCAGACCGACTACCTCGCGCAGTCGCACTGGCATCACTTCCGCTACCGGGTCGGCGAGGCGACGCACATCGATCGCGACGCGCGCGTGGTCCACCTCGCGCCGCTGACCGACGAAGGCGACGAACAGATCGCCGGCCCCCGTTCGTTCCCGTACGACACGCTGATCGTCGCGATCGGCAGCCTGACCAACGACTTCGGCACGCCGGGCGTGGCCGAGTTCGCCATTCCGCTCGAGGACTCGCAGCAGGCCGAGCGCTTCCATCGCCGCCTGCTGAACGCTAGCCTGCGGGCGCACTCGCAGGCCGGGGCGCTGCGGCCCGACCAGCTGCAGGTGGCCATCATCGGCGGCGGGTCGACCGGCGTGGAACTGGCCGCGGAGTTGCCGAACACGACGCGCACGCTGATCTCGTTCGGCATCGATCGACTCGACGCCAGCGACGACTTCCGCATCATCGTCATCGAGGGTGCGCCGCGCATCCTGCCCGCGCTGTCCGAGAAGCTCGCCGCGTCGGCGACCGAGCAGCTCGGCAAGCTCGGCGTGCAGGTGCGCACGTCCGCCAAGGTCTCGGAGGTGCTGCGCGAGGGCGTCAGGCTGGAGAGCGGCGAGGTGATCCCGGCCGAGCTCGTGGTGTGGGCCGCGGGCGTCAAGGCATCGGAGGTACTGCAGAACTTCGGCGGGCTGGAGGTCAACCGGTCGAACCAGCTGGTTGTCCGCGCCACGCTGCAGACCACGCGCGACGACGACGTCTTCGCGCTCGGCGACTGCGCGGCGTGCCCGTGGGTCGGCGAGCACGACAAGACCGTGCCGCCGCGGGCGCAGGCCGCGCACCAGCAGGCGTCGCACATGGTCAAGCAGATCCGCCGCCGCCTCGCGGGCAAGCCGCTGGTCGACTGGAAGTACCGCGACTTCGGCTCGCTGGTCTCGCTCGGCGAGCACGCGACCGTGGGCAGCCTGATGGACGGGCTGTCGGGCGGCAACGTGATGGTCGACGGCTGGTTCGCCCGCATCATGTACGAGTCGCTGTACAAGATGCACGAGCTGGCGCTGCACGGCTACTGGAAGGTCACGCTGAGCACGCTGGCGCGGGTGCTGACGCGCCGGACCGAGCCGCGCATCAAGTTCCACTGAACGGCGCCGCACCGCGACCGGCACCTCGGCCCGCGCGCGAGCGCGACGACACCGCGGCCCGGCGCGGGACGGTCCCGGGCGGTGTCACGACGAGGTCATGCGGCCTCTCGACGATGGCTGCTTTGCGCGGCCGCCGTGATCACGATCGACCTGATCTACTTCAATGCCGGCGGCGGCCATCGCGCAGCCGCGCTCGCGCTCGAAGCGGTGATCGTCGGGCAGCGAAGACCGTGGACCGTGCGGCTCGTCGACCTCTTCGACGTCATCGATCCGCACGGTCAGTTCGAGCGCGTGACCGGCATGGCGCCCGAGGCCTACTACAACAAGCGCCTCGCGAAAGGCTGGACGCTCGGCCTCGCCCAGGAGCTCAAGCTGCTGCAGGCGATGATCCGCCTCGGCCACGCGAAGCTCTCGCGGATCCTGCACCGGCACTGGCTGAAGACCGAGCCGGACCTGGTCGTGTCGCTGGTCCCCAACTTCAACCGGGCGCTGTGCGAGAGCGTCGGCGCGGTACTCCCCGGCGTGCTGTTCGTGACGGTGATGACCGACCTTGCGGACCATCCGCCGTCGTTCTGGATCGAGCCCGACCTGCCGCAGCACGTGGTCTGCGGCACGCGCCGCGCGGTGCTGCAGGCGATCGCCGCCGGCTGTGCGAGCGAGCGCATCCATGCGACGTCCGGCATGATCGTGCGACCCGATTTCTATCGGGCGCCACCCGTCGACCGGCGCGCCGAGCGGCTCGCGCTCGGGCTCGACCCGGAGCGACCGGTCGGCCTCGTGTTGTTCGGCGGTCACGGCTCGGTCCACATGCGGTCGATCGCCCGGCAGCTGCCCGACGTGCAGCTGATCCTGATGTGCGGTCACAACGAGGCGCTCGCGACGCAGCTGCGCGCGATGGCGGCCGCGAGGACGACGGACGCCGCGTCGAGTGCGGCGACACCCGCCGCGCGGGTCGTCGTCGGCTTCACCGCGGACGTCCGCCGCTACATGGCGCTCGGCGATTTCTTCATCGGCAAGCCGGGGCCGGGCAGTCTGTCGGAAGCGCTGCAACAGGGCTTGCCGGTGATCACGGTGCGGAACGCGTGGACCATGCCGCAGGAGCGCTACAACACCGAATGGATCGTCGAGCACGGACTCGGGCTGGTCGGCCCGTCGATGCACCGCATCGCACCGGTCGTGCAGGCGCTGCTCGCCGGGCTGGACAGCTTCCGCGCCGCCGTGGCGCGGCTCGACAACCGCGCGGTGTTCGAGGTCCCCGACCTGATCGCGAAGATCCTCGACGAGACGGCCATGCCGGCCTCGCGATGGCCGTCGACGACGACCGGTTGAGCGTTGCGATTTGCTTCACAATCGACGGCGTCGTTCGCCCGCTGTCGATGCCGTCCCGATGCCGTCCCTACCTTCGTTCCCGTCATGACCTGGTCGATCCTCGCCCGCGACGAAGACGGCCGCATCGGCGCCGCCGTCGCGAGCCGCTTCTTCGCGGTCGGCGCGCTCTGCATCCACACGCGCCGCGCGGTCGGCGCGGTGGCGACGCAGGCGCTGATGAACCCGCTGTACGGGCCGGCCGGGCTGCAGCTGATGCAGGACGGCCGTACCGCCGTCGAGACCGTGGACACGCTCGTCGAAGGCGACGAAGGGCGCGCGGTTCGTCAGCTGCACGTCCTGCCGACGGTCGGCGCGCCGGCCGCGTACACCGGGGCCAAGTGCGTCGACTGGTGCGGCCATCGCGGGTTCGACGACTTCAGCGTGGCCGGCAACATGCTCGCGGGTCCCGACGTGCTCGATGCCACGGTCGACGCGTACCGCGCGGCGCTCGCGCTGCCGCTCGCCGAGCGGCTGATCGCGGCGCTCGTCGCGGGCGATGCGGCCGGTGGCGACAAGCGCGGCCGCCAGGCCGCCGCGCTGCGCATCCACGGCGACGAGGAGTACGCGGAACTCGACCTCCGGGTCGACGATCACGATGCGCCGTTCGCGGAGCTCGAACGCCTGTACCGGAAGAGTCACGAGCGCTTCGTGCCGTTCGTGTCGTGCCTGCCGGGCCGGCGAACCGGCACGGGCCTCACCGACCGCGTCGAGATCGAGGCGCATATCGAGCACGCGCTCGCGGCTCGGCGGCAGCGCACGCGATGAGCGATCGCGACGATCGGCAACCGGCCCGGCGCGTCGGTGGGCATCGGTCGCGGGTCGACCCGATCGCCGCCCGATGACCGCGCCGACCTGCTTCCATCGCGTGCCGGGCGCTCCCGATCCGGTGGCGCCGTTCAGCCATGCGGTCGAGGCCGACGGCTGGGTCTTCGTCACCGGGCAGATGCCGTTCACCGGCACGTCGATCGACGAGCCCTATCCCGACGGCATCGAGGCGCAGACCCGTCAGGTGATGAAGAATCTCGACACCGTGCTGCGCGGCATCGGCCTCGGTCTCGCCGACGCGGTGTCGGTCCGCGTGTACCTGCGGCACTTCGACGACGACTACGACGCGATGAACGCGGCCTATGCGACGTGGTTCGCCGCGGACCGACGGCCCGCGCGGACCTGCGTGGGCGTCGCGGGTCTGGCGAAGGGCGCGCGGATCGAGATCGACCTGGTCGCGCGTCGACCGTCCGGCGCCGCATGACCGCGCCTGTGCGCGCGCCGATCGCACACCGTTCCGTCGGCTCCAGAGGCGAGTCGCGCCTGTTCATCGGCGACGTGGTCCGCGACGACGTGCAGGTGACGACGGCCGAGCCGACCCGCGGGTAGCGACGGCGAGCGCGTCATCGACAGCGATGCGATCGGCCTGATCGGCTTCGCCTGGCCGGGCCCCGCCTACCTGTTCGGGGCGCTGGTCTTCAGCGCGATCGGCATCGGCGCGTTTCGCTACGGGCGTCGCCGCGGCCGGCCCACGACGCTGTGGATCGGCGTCGCGTTGATGCTCTATCCGTACCTGGTGTCGCGCACCGGGCTGCTGTACGCCGCGGGCGTCGCACTCTGCGTCGGCCTCTGGCTCGACCACCGGCGTTGACGCGGATCGCCGCTCGACTCGCGGCGCCCCGAGGTCTCTTCGCGGCGACTCGTCTGGCGCGTCGCGCCATCGCCCGACTCATGTTCCGCATCACGTATTTGCGGCAGACTCCAGCTTCCTTCACCAACGCGAGAGCATCGATCATGAAAGCACAGGACGCCAAGAAGACCGAGAAGAAGAAGCCGGTCAAGACGGTCAAGGAGAAGAAGGAAGCCAAGAAGGTCAAGAAGGCGGAGAAGACCCGGGCGTGAAGCCGCGTCGAAGCGCCGTCCGCCGGGGAACCGCCTCGGCGAGGCGCGGCTGCGCGCTCGCGACCGTCCTTGGCGTCCGTCCTTGGCGTCCGTCTTGGCGTCCGTCCTTGGGGTCCGTCCTTGGGGTCCGTCGTCGGGGTCCGTCGTCGCGGTCCGTCGTCGGGGTCCGTCGTCGAGGGCCGTCGTTCGATACCGTCGTCAGATACCGTCGCGCGACCCGCTCGCCCACGAGCGCGACGCGGTTGGCGTGATAGCCATCGACCCGTCGCTCGCGAGGACCGGGGTCACGCGACCGGGTCGGCAGGTCGTCGACCGGTCAGCCGGACGACGATCGCGCGCGAACGCTTCGCGTGGGGTCGGTACCCGTCGGGTGCCCGCGGGTGCTCCACCAGATCAAAGCCAGCAGCACCAGCTGCAGCGGCAGGCGCAGCACCAGCGCCCAGTAGGGCAACGGCCATCGCTCGGCCGTCTGCAGCATGTAGACGTTGGCCGGCGTGACGGCGACGGTCAACAGGCAGAGCAGCCAGCCCGCCCACGGCCGCGTGCGCCTCGACAACAGGCCCGCCGCACCGGCCAGCTCGAGGACGCCGCTCAGCAGGACGATCGCGCGCGGTGACGGCAGGGACGGCGGCACGATCGCCGTCTCGAGATCGGTCGCCGCGAAATGCGCGATGCCGCCCAGGAAGAACCACAGGAACACGAAGACGAGGGCGGCGGTGCGCAGGCGGGGCGTCATGGGTCGGGGATGTGGGTAAGTCGTCGACGCGGCAAGATTGGAAGTCGGGGAATCGGAAAGCGGGTCGCGTGCGACGTCGGCGACCAGCGGTCACGATACGACATGCCGCGCGAGCGCAGAACGTCGACCGCCTGTCTCCGGCGGACGACGGCGCCGGACGTTTCGAAGGTCGCGACCGCCAGGCCGGGGCCTCGACCCGGCGCGGGCAGGACCCGAAGGCTGGGACATCGGCGCGTCACTCGATGGTTGTCGTCCCGGCGCAGGTCGGGACCCAAGGCCTGGCGCACGGGGCGCCTCACTCGATCGTTGTCGTCCCGGCGCAGACAGGGACCCGAGTAGCCGCGCATCACAGAGCCACGGACTTGGGCCCCGGCCTTCGCCGGGGTGACGAAGGGGCGAGGGGCACGGCTGCGGGCACGGGTGGGCACGGATGAGCGACACGGGCGGACGACACGGGCGGACGACACGGGCGGGCAGCGCGGGCAGGTAGGGCAGGCAGGGCGGGCAGGCAGGCAGGGCGGGTGAAGTCACTGGTAAGCGTCACGGCTGCGGGTTCCCGAAGCACGACCGCTGTCGAGACAGCCGATCTGTCTCTTACTGCCTCGCCAACGATCGACTCGTCATTCCCGCGAACCTGGAATCCAGCGACGCGGGGTGCCGAACGATCCTCGAACAACGACACTGGCTTCCCGCGTGCGCGTGAACGGCGGAGCTGCAGCACGTTCACTCGATTGTCGTCGTCCCGGCGCAGGCCGGGACCCAAGGCCCGGAGCACGTGGCGCATCACTCGATCGTTGTCATCCTGGCCGCAGGCCGGGACCCAAGGCCTGGCGTACTTGGCGCTTTACTCGATCGTCGTCGTCCCGGCGCAGGCCGGGACCCAAGGCCCGGCGCACTCGGCGCATCACTCGATCGTCGTCGTTCCGGCGCAGGCCGGGACCCGATCAGCCCGCGCATCACGGATGCACGGACTTGGGCCCCGGCCTTCGCCGGGGTGACGAAGGGGTGAGGGGAGCGGGTGAGGGGAGCGGGTGAGGGGAGCGGGTGAGGAGAACGGGTGAGGAGAACGGGTGAGGGGACGGGTCTTGGGACCGGGTGCGGGGGGATCCGGTGGGGGGAACCGAGTAGAGGGGACCGGGTGAGTGGCACCGCTCAAGGTCGCGTGCGCGGTCGAAGATGCGGGGTACCCGGGTCGAGGACCGCTGGCGACGCCATCGATCCATCTGACGCAGTTCGCCGAAGGCGTTTCGTCATTCCCGCGACGCGGGAATCCGGCGACGTTGGTGCCGGTCGACCTTCATCCAGCGACGCCGGGTTGTCGCGTGCGCGGGACCGACCGAGCCAAGGGCATTCGGTGATCGGCCGGATGCGAAGCGGCGGATGCGAAGCGGCGGATGCGAAGCGGCGAGGTCCGCCGATGCGCGGCATCGAGCGCCTGCTGACGCCCGGCTCGATCTCGTCCATCCGGATCTTTCGACGACAACCCCTGCCGCGCTCTCGTGTCGCCCACCGCAGCCGTCAAGCCGCGACCGCGCTCGCCTCGTCGAGGCGCTCGACGGCGTCCGCATCGAGCGACAGGGTCGCCGCCGCGACCAGTTCGTGCAATTGCTCGACGGAGGTCGCACTCGCGATCGGCGCGGTGATCGAGGGTCGCGCGATCAACCAGGCGATCGCGACGGTCGCCGTCGATACCCCGTAGCGTCGCGCCACGTCGTCGAGCGCGTCCAGCACGCCGAGGCCGCGGGCATCGAGGTACTTCTTCACGCCCGCTCCGCGCGCCTTGCTCTTGTCGAGGTCCGCTTCGCTGCGGTACTTGCCGGAGAGAAAGCCGCTGGCCAGCCCGTAGTAGTTGATCACGCCGACGCCGCGCGCGACGCACAGCGGCTCGAGCGCGTCCTCGAATCGGGCGCGCTCGACGAGGTTGTAGTGCGGCTGCAGGCTCTCGTAGCGCGGCAGCCCGTCGCGCTCCGCGACGTCGAGCGCGGCGGCCAGACGGTCGGCCGTGAAGTTCGACGCGCCGATCGCCCGCACCTTGCCGGCTTCGATCAGCCGGGCATAGGCCTCGAGCGTCTCCTCGAACGCCGTGTGCGGATCGTCCGTGTGCGACTGGTAGAGGTCCACGTGATCCGTCTGCAGGCGCTTCAGCGACGCGTCGATCGACCGTTCGATGTGCCCGCGCGACAGACCTTCGCGGCCCTGGCCCATGTCCATGCCGACCTTGGTGGCGATCACCACCGAATGGCGCTTGCCGCTGCGGCGCAGCCACCGGCCGATGAGCGTCTCCGACTCGCCGCCGACGTGCCCCGGAACCCACTTGGAATACACGTCGGCCGTGTCGACCAGGTTCAGGCCCGCGTCGACGAACGCGTCGAGCAGCGAGAACGACGTCGCTTCGTCGGCAGACCAGCCGAAGACGTTGCCGCCGAACGCGAGCGGGGCGACCTGCAGGCCGGAACGGCCGAGGGGACGGGATTGCATGGAGTCCTTCGGTGTGAGGAGGGTGGCTCGACCGGCTTCTCGACGACGAGCCGTCGGTGCCGCGGCCG
>CAHJXF010000038.1 GCA_903644065.1 Betaproteobacteria bacterium | reverse complement strand
CGATGCGCGACAGCCCGATCAGCGAGGCGCCGGGCACGGCCCAGGCCGCGGTGGACCACGGCACGCGCGAGCCCAGCACCAGCAGCGCCGCGAGCGCGAATGCGGTCACCGAATGCCCCGACGGAAAGGTGTTGGCCTTGAGCGTCTCGCCGATCACGTGCAGGTGGCCGGACTCGATGACGGAGGCCGGACGCGGCAACGCGAACAGGTGCTTCACGCCGTTCGAATAGGCGCCGGCCAGCGCGGCCGCCGCCAGCCCGGCGGCGTACCGGCGCGGTTGCCATGCGAGGGTAGGCGCCAGCAAGGCGAACGCGACCACGCCGGTGCCGCACAGCGTCACCCACGACCAGGCCACGTCCGGAATCAGCGCGGTCCAGCCCTGCAGCGCGACGAACACCTCGCGGTTGACGCTGCCGGTCCGCATGAACAGGATCGCGGCGGCGACCAGCAGGACCGCGAAGCCGGCCATCGGCCACAACGCTACCGGTCCGAGCGCGTCGGCCGACGGGCGGACGGAAGTCGCGCCGACGGCTGCGGTCATCGATGGAACCTGCCGGTCACCGGAGCGACGACGAACGACGCTCGTGACCACTCGACTTCGTGATCGGGCACGCGCAAGACGACGGCGTCGCCGTCGAGCCCCCGGCGGGTCGACGGTGCGAAGCGAGCGCGTGGCACCACCGTGCGCGCCGACCGTCGCGCTCAGACATACGCGATCAATCGGCCCGCGATCACGATGCAGGTCCAGACGACGATCGAGACCGCGGCGAAGGTCCGGGTCGATGCGCGCGGCACGGTGCCCTGGGGCGCCTCGATCTCGGCACGATAGGGCCCGGCGTGGAACATCGCCGCGTTGATCACGGCCGCGAACAGCAACACCATCTTGACGATGAAGGCCCGGTTGCCGACCAGGTCGGTCGCATGCGCGGCGAACAGCAGCAGCCCGGTGGGCACGACCACGAGCGTGCTCGACAACGTGACCGGCAGCACGAAGCGCAGCAGCGACGCGAGCACGACGTTGCGCCGCACGCCGAGCAGTCGCAGATCCGCGACCACGATCGAGCCGAACAACAGCGCGAAGCCGAGGATGTGCAACGTCTCGACGGCGGGATAGAGCCAGACCGATTCGCGCAGCGCCGTCCCGAGCGGGCTGCCGGTGATGGCTTCGCCGATGCGGGCAGCGGGGCTGCCGCCGTCGGTCACCGCGACGCCGCTTGTCGGGCCGTCGAGGCGCGGCCTCGACGACGCGACGACCGCTCAGTAGAGGACATGGTCCCCGTCGTCGCCATGGATGCGGTTGGCGCGCACGACGTGCGGCTCGTCGCGGGCCGGCGACGCGACGACGACGAGCGGCTTGCCGACCGCCACCATCGCCTGGTCGACGCCACGCTGCTGCATGCGCGCCAGGCCGCTCATCATCACCGTCCAGTCGACCCTCGCCCCGCCTTCGACCGTCTCGAGCACCAGGCTGGCGTGCGGGTTCTCCCACTTCACCGACTTGACGACGCCCGTCAACGTCAGCGTTCGCGCCGTGTCGATCTCGTTCCACGCGTGATGCGCGTGGGCCGCGGAAGGCCGCAACACGTCGGCCGCCGCCCAGGCCACCATCGTCGCCAGCAGGACGACGCGGCCCGCGCGCCCGCGCCCGCGGACGACCTCGCTGACGATCCTCACCGCAGTTCGACCGTCTTGTCCGCGCCGTCGCTCGAGACGACGATGCGCTCGGCGCGGATCTCGCTCGGGTGCGTCTTGTTCGGATAGCCCGTCACCGCGACGGCGCGGCCGACGGCGATCGAGTCGCGGGTCGCACCGCGCGCCTCCATCCGCGACACGGGTGCCAGCACGACGGTGTAGCGCTTGCCGTCCGCCTCGAGCGTGATCGTGGCGTGCGGATTCTCGTAGCTGCTGGTGCGGACTTCGCCCTTCAGCGTCATCGGGTGGTCCGCGTCGTAATCGCTCCATCCGTGATGCGCGAACGCGGGGACAGACGCGAACGCGAGCGCGGCGCACAGGGAAACGCCACCGACGAACACTCGACGCATCGACGAGAAGGGCATGACCGGCTCCGCGAAAGGACAGGTCGCGGATTATCGCATCGCGGCCCGCGACCGGCGGCTCGCAGGCCCGGCTCGGCGCAGCGAGTCGCGCACCGTCCGCCCGTCGACGGGTCAGGCATCGACCAGCCACTGACCGTCGCGCCGCGCGGCACCCACCTTGACGAGGTCGTCCATGGTCCGTTCGGCCAGTGCGGCCGGCGCGAGGCCGATATCCCGATTGCAGTGCTCGATCGTCGGCACGTCGCGGAACATCGCATGCACCGTGTCGAACGACATGCGCCGGTCGTCGAGCAGCCGGTACTTGAGCAGCACCTTCACGACGTGCCGGCCGTTGCGGGCCGGGTCGGCAGACAAGCGTCGCAGGCGGCTGCGCACCCGCTCCAGCGCGCCCTCGGCGTCGGTGAACGGACGCCCGTGTCCCGGCACGATGACGCGCACGTCGAGCGACTCCACCAGTCCGAGCGTCTCGAAGGCGGCCGAGAAATCCTCGTCGAGCGTCTTCGGATTGGCGCTCGGAAACATCGCGCCGCAGCCGTCCTCCCAGATCGCGTCGCCCGAGATGAGGATGCCTTCGTCCTCGCAGTGGAACATGACCGAGTCGACGTCGTGACCCGGCGCGGCCAGCGCCTCCCACTCCTGACCGCCGAGCGTGAGCACGTCGCCGGCGGACACCGTGTCGGTGAAATCGAAGCGATCGCAGTGCTGGCCGGTCGCCTCGAACGTCAGGAAGCGCTGGTCCCAGTGCCGCACGCCGAACGAGTTGCCTTCGGGGATCACGATCTCGCAGCGTGTGCGCCGGGCGAGCAGCGCGTTGCCGCCGCAATGGTCGGAATGCAGGTGCGTGTTGATGACTCGCCGCAGGCGCGGGACGCGATGCCGCTCGATGGCGCGATGGACGAGGGCGAGCGTCTGTTCGGCATGCGTGAAGTATCCGGAGTCGATCAGCGTGGCGCCGCTGTCGTCCTCGAACAGCACGCAGTTGGACGACAGCCAGCCGCGTTCGAACACCTGCATGCGCGCCGGGAGACGAAGGGGATCCACCGGTTCTGCATTCAAGACACGACTCCCGTGACGCGCCGCATGCGCTGCCTCACCGTCACGGCGAGATCCGCATCGGGCGGGATGAAAACGAAGGACTGGGCGACTCTCGTCATCGCGACTCCACTTGTAGGACAGCGCCGGAAGCTTATCGGAGGAGAAGAAGCGGGAAACCCGGCAGTCGTCCGCACCGGCACGGAACGGGCCGACCGCAAACTCGTCGACCGACGCTATACGAAACGAGCATTTCAACATATCGGGAATCTGGTGGACACACCTGCACGGACGGCGGCACTCGAACGAACCCAGACCGAAGACGAACGGAAGCATCCGTCCGGTGGCTGGGGCTCGCTGCAGGCGGTGTCGAGCATCCTGTTGAAGGAACACGTCGCGCTGAACGGCTCGCGCGTCCTGCTCGAGCAGAACAAGTCGGGCGGCTTCGCGTGCGTCAGTTGCGCGTGGGCCAAGCCGGCGCATCCCCACCCGGCCGAATTCTGCGAGAACGGCGCGAAGGCGACGGCCTGGGAGATCACGACCCAGCGGGTGGCAGCCGACTTCTTCGCGAAGCACAGCGTCGCCGAATTGCGCACCTGGGGCGACCACGAGCTCGAAGCCGTCGGTCGCCTCACGGTGCCGATGCGCTGGGATGCGAACACCGACCACTATGTCGAGGTCGACTGGCACGAGGCCATCGCGGACATCGGCCGGGAGTTGAAGACGCTGGAGCCCGAGAGCGTCGTGTTCTACGCTTCGGGACGGGCTTCGCTGGAGACGTCGTATCTCTATCAGCTGTTCGCGCGCATGTACGGTTGCAACAACCTGCCCGACAGCTCGAACATGTGCCACGAGAGCACCTCCGTGGCGTTGCCGAAGACGCTCGGGGCCCCGATCGGCACGGTGCGCCTCGACGATTTCGAACAGACCGATGCCATTTTCTTCTTCGGCCAGAACGTCGGCGTCAACAGCCCGCGCATGCTGCACCAGCTGCAGGACGCCCGAAAGCGCGGCATCGAGATCGTCACGTTCAATCCGTTGCGCGAACGGGGCCTGGTCAACTTTGTCGACCCGCAGTCGGTCCCGCAGATGGCGACGAACCACGCGACCGTGATCAGCACGCAGTACCACCAGGTGCGAAGCGGCGGCGACACGGCGGCGATCATGGGCATGTGCAAGGTCATGATCGAAGCCGACGACATCGCCGCGACGACCGGAGCGCCTCGCGTCCTCGACGTGGACTTCATCGCCGAGCACACCCACGGCTTCGAGGCGCTGGCCGCCAGCGCGCGGGACTTCGCGTGGGTCGACATCGAGCGCGAGTCGGGGCTGACGCGTGCCGCGCTCGAAGCCGCAGCCGACGTCTACATGAAGGCGAACGCGGTCATCGGCGTCTACGGCATGGGCCTGACCCAGCATCGCGAAGGCGTGCAGAACGTGCAGATGCTGTCGAACCTGCTGCTGTTGCGCGGCAACATCGGCAAGCCCGGCGCCGGCATCTGTCCGGTGCGCGGGCACTCGAACGTGCAGGGACAGCGGACCGTCGGCATCACCGAGAAGCCGGAGCTGGCACCGACCGCGAAGCTGAAGGCGCTGTACGGCTTCGAGCCGCCGATGAAGAAGGGGCTCAACACGATCGAGGCGTGCGAAGGCATCGTCGACGGCTCGGTCGAGGCGTTCATCGGACTGGGTGGCAACTTCATCCGCGCAGTGCCCGATACCGTCCGCATGGAAGCGGCGTGGTCCGAGCTGCCGCTCACCGTGCAAATCTCCACCAAGCTCAATCGCAACCACCTCGTGCACGGCAAGATGTCGTACATCCTGCCCTGCCTCGGCCGCATCGAGATCGACGAGCAGGACGGCGTGGAGCAGATCGTCACCGTCGAGGACAGCACCGGCTGCATGCACGCGTCGCGCGGCAAGGTGAAGCCGGCCGCCCGGACGTTGTGGTCGGAGGTGGGAATCGTCGCGGCGCTTGCCGAGGCGACGCTGCCGGCGAACCCGCAGGTCCCGTGGCGCACCTGGGCCAACCACTACGGCACGATCCGCGACGCGATCGCCGCGACGTTCCCCGACATCTTCCACGACTTCAATCTGCGACTCGACACCCCGGGCGGCTTCCCGCGGCCGATCGCGGCGCGCGAGCGCAAGTGGAAGACCGCCAACGGCAAGGCCAACTTCATCGTCCCGACCACGCTCGAGGTCGACGCCGACATGGCGACCGGCGGCGAAGGCGTGCTGCGGCTCACCACCATCCGCAGCGACGACCAGTTCAACACGACGATCTACAGCCTCGACGACCGCTTTCGCAACGTCAAGGGCACGCGTCGCGTGCTGCTGATGCATGCGGACGACATCGCGGCGCTGCGACTCGTCGACGGAGACGCGGTCCGTGCCGAGAGCGTGTCGCCCGACGGCATCCAGCGGGTCGTCGACGACCTGCGCGTCATGGTCTACGACGTGCCGCGCGGCATCGTCGCCGGCTACTTCCCCGAGTGCAATCCGCTGATCCCCTTGTCGCACCACGCGAAGGAAAGCAAGGTTCCGGCGGCCAAGGCCATCCCCATCCGACTGACGAAGTCGCCGTCCCTTTCCGCCTGAACCCTCGCAAGGAGCCTCCATGAGCACCCCGGCACCGTACGCGGTCCCTCTGCGTTACACGCCTTCCGTCGAAGTGATGGAGGAAGACGAGCAGGACACGATCAGGCAGCTGATCGAGACGATGACCAAGATCCAGCAGAAGACGTTCGAGGATGGCGGCCACGCGATCCGCAGCGTCCATGCCAAGAGCCACGGCCTGATCGATGCGCGGCTGATCGTGTCGGCCGACCTTCCGCCGCACCTGGCGCAGGGCCTGTTCGCGAAGGCCGGCACCTATCCGGTCGTGATGCGCTATTCGGCGATTCCCGGCGACCTGCTCGACGACGCGGTGTCGGCGCCGCGCGGATTGTCGATCAAGATCATGGGCGTCGAAGGTGCCCGACTGCCCGGCGCCGAGGGTGCGACGACGCAGGACTTCGTGATGGTCAACGGCCCGGCGTTCAGCGCGCCGAACGCCAAGAAGTTCCTCGGCACGCTGAAGCAGCTCGCCGCCACCACCGACAAGGCGCCCGGCCTCAAGAAGGCGTTGTCGACGGCGCTGCAGGGCGTCGAGAAGGTGATCGAGGCGGTCGGTGGCGAGAGCGCCACGCTGCGCGCACTGGGCGGTCATCCGGAGACCAACGTGCTCGGCGAAACCTATTACACGCAGGTGCCCGTCCTGTACGGCGACTACATCGCGAAGCTGTCCATCGCGCCGGTCTCGGCCGGCTTGAAGGCGCTGACCGACGCGAAGGTCGACCTCGACGAGAAGCCGAACGGCCTGCGCGCGGCGGTCGTGGAATTCTTCGCCGGCTCGCGCGGCGAGTGGGAGTTGCGTGCGCAGCTGTGCACCGACCTCGACAAGATGCCGGTCGAGGACGCGTCGGTGAAGTGGCCCGAGGACGAGAGCCCCTACGTCACGGTGGCCCGCATCGTCGCCGAGCCCCAGAGAGCCTGGACCCACGAGCGGTCGACGGTGGTCGACGACGGCATGGCCTTCAGTCCGTGGCACGGTCTCGCGGCGCATCGTCCGCTCGGTTCGGTGATGCGGGCGCGAAAGCCCGCCTACGAGATGTCGAAGCGCTTCCGGGCCGAACACAACGGCAAGCCGGTCGAGGAGCCGTCGAAGGAAGTGGCGTTGCCGTAGCGGGCCGAGGCGGACGGCGTCAGCCGTCGGCGCGGCGGTCGATCGCAAGCAGGATGGCCCGGCGCCGGGCATCGCTCGCCGTGCCCCATTCGACGATCTCGTCGATGGTCCGCAGGCAGCCGACGCACAGCCCGCCCGCATCCCGATCGGCTCTCGACCCGCGCGCCGGATCCATCTTGCAGACGGAGACGCAGGGCGACGGGATGTCGACGTCGTTCAGCGACATGTCGGCGGCCCCGACGGCGGCCGGCTCGCCGGGAACGGATGTTTCATCGAAGAGGACACCATGGCAACGGATTTCAAGAAGGGCGATGCGGTCGAGTGGACGTCGTCGCAGGGCACGATCCAGGGCAAGATCGTCGAGAAGCTGACGAGTCCCATCGACATCAAGGGCCATCACGTGGCCGCGTCCGAGGACAACCCGGAGTATCTCGTACGCAGCGACGCGACCGGCGCCGAAGCCGCGCACAAGCCGGCGGCTCTGAAGAAAAAGTCCACCTGAGGCGAGCATGGCGACAGCGAAGAAGGCGGGTCTGCCCGCGGCCGACGATCACGACGCGGTCGTGAAGGAATTCAACGAGGTCGTCAACATGTCGGCCGCCGCGCTCGAGAAATGGCTGAAGTCTCGGGAGTCGCACGTGGTCGGCGCAAAGGACGGCAAGACCGGGACGTCCGAGTCGGGCCCGGAGTCGGTCGGCCACCGTTCGGGTCGACGCATCGTGCAGTTGCTCGGCAAGGACAAGAGCGCCTTCACCGCCGGCGACTACGCGCACATGCGAAAGGTGATCGGCTACGTGCGGCGCCACCTGGCGCAAAAACCGTCGGTCGAGGACGTGGCCGAGAGCCGCTGGCGCTATTCGCTGATGAACTGGGGCCACGACCCGACGCATTGACGCCGTCGTCGGTCAGTAGCCGCGCGCACGATCCACGACGCCGCTGATCGGCTCGCCTCGTTCGAGCGACGCGATCTTGTCGGCGATCTGCCGCAGCGTCGCACTGCGTTGGGTCAGCGCCGAGCAGTGCGGCGTGATGGTGATCCTCGGCTCACGCCAGAACGGGTGGTCGCCCGGCAACGGCTCGCTGCGAAACACGTCGAGCGTCGCACCGGCGATGCGGCCCGCCGCGATCAGCGCGAGCAGGTCGTCGTCGACCAGGTGGTGGCCCCGCCCGACGTTGATCAGGTAGGCGTCCGGCAGCAACCGGCCGAGGGTCTCGCGATCGAGGATGTCCTCGGTCTCGGACGTCAGCGGCAGCAGACACACGAGGATGCGGGTCGTCGCAAGGAAGTCGTCGAGCTGCCCGAAGTCCGCGAAGCAGCGGACGCCGTCGACCGCCTTCGTCGCGCGCGACCACAACGCGACCGGAAAACCGTTCGCCCCCAATGCCCGGGCGACGGGGATGCCCAGCGCGCCCGCGCCCATCACGCCGACCGGGAACGCGCTGCGCTCCGCGGATCGACGCGGCACCCAGCGACCGGCACGGCGATCGTCCTCCATGCGGTCGAGTCCGCGCGCGTGACGCACGGCCGTCTGCACGACGTACTCGGCCATCAACGGCGCCATGCCCGCGTCTTCCAGGCGGACCAGCGGGATGTCGGACGGCAACGCCGCGGAGCGGAGCAAGCCGTCGACGCCGGCGCCCAGGTTGAAGATCGCCTTCAGACGCGGCTGGGTCGCATAGAAGCGATCGGGCGGCGACCAGACGACCGCGTAGTCGGCCGGCGGCCCGTCGGCGGACCATGCGTCGATGGTCGCATCGGGCAGGACGTCGGCGAGTCCGCGCAACCACGGGTCGGCAGGGGCGCCCTCGGCGCAGAACACGACGCGCGGCGAGCGCGCGACGCGCGTCATGGCGACGTCTGGGTCGCCGGGGAAGGCGTGTGGCCGACGAGGCGTCGCAGGAAGCGCCAGATCTTCGGCACGAGCCAGGCGCCCAGCGCGACCATCGCGACGAGGAGGACGAGGAACGCCCACGGATGCAGCACCGCGAGCGCGAGTCCGCCGGGAACGACCAGGTCCTCGGCGACCGACAGGCCGAGGTTGCTGAACGGCTCGGGCGACGTGTTGGCCAGCGCGCGCGTGCTGCTCTTGGTCAGGTGCGCGCCGGCGGCCAGCGTACCGCCGAGGATCGCCGCGACCAGCGTCCCGACCGCGCCGCCGTGCGCGTCGAGCAGCCCGACCGCGGAAGCGGCGAGCAACGCGCCGGCCGGCACACGGATGAACGTATGCACCGTATCCCAGACGCTGTCGATCCACGGCACCTTGTCGGCGAAGAACTCGACGATCACCATCAGGCCAGACGCCGCCAGCACCAGCGGATGCGACAGCAGATGCAGGCCGGCCGGCATCGCGAGCCAGCCGGATCGATCGACGATGCCGACCAGGAACAGCACGAGGTAGAGCCGGATGCCGCTCGCCCAGCCGAGCGCGGCGGCGAGGGCGACGATCTGCGTGGGGTCGAGGCTGTTCAACATGATTCGGTGAGGGCGCGGGACGACCGCGACGCGATGGGTACCCGATCGAAGCGGAATCGTAACCTCGTCGCGTCGCGGGACGCCATTGGCGGACCGGCATCCAATCGCGACCGTCCTTTCTGACTGGAGGCTAGGCCATGGGCCGATCCGTCATCGCCGCCTGTCGATCCGGGCCGGTGCCAAACACCGTGCAGCGAGCCGTGGTCCGGCGTCCGGCCGTGGTGGCCGAGCAAAGCGGACGAGCGGCTCGCGACGCGGGCGCGCGACGGCCCGATCGTCGAGGTGGCCTGGTTGGTCGAGGCGGCCATCGAACGGCCCACCGCAACGCGCATCGAGCGCAGCGCGCCGAAGTCGCCGCGGGCTGCGACGACGTGCCGTTATCGACGTCGACGAAGGGCCTCGGCAGTCGCCGAGTACGACGTGATCACCGCCTGAGGATCGTCGACCGGCGCGGACGCCAGGCGCGGCTAGGCGCAGCTCTTCACCGCGCTGCCGCCGAAGGAGAGGCGATCGCCTTGCCGTGCGCCTCGAGGAAGCGCAGCACCTCGTCGTGCCACAGGGTGCCGCCGCGATTGAACAGCAGATGGCCGTCGTCGCCCACCGACGGCGTCTCGACGAAGGTGGCCGGGGCGCCCCCCAGTCGATAGCGCGCGAACCAGTCCTTCGGGATCGCGTCGCCCCACAACTGGTCGTTCTCCGCATACAGCCAGAGTTCGGGCACGCGCGTGGTCCGGCCGTAGCCTTCGTAGGCCGCGCCGACGCGTTCGGGGTTGCACGGCCTCGTCGGGTGATGCGCCAGGTCGCCGCCGCTGCCGCCCGAGAAGTTGACGGCGGCGAGCAGGCCCGGCGGATTGCGCGCCGCGAGCGCGAGCGTCGCCGCGCCGCCGTACGACTGGCCCACCGCGACGATGCGGGTCGGGTCGACGTCTTGGCGGGTCGCGACCCAGTCGAGCACCTGCCGCGTCTCGTCGGCCGCGGTCGCGAAACCGCGCTCGAACTCGGCATGGGCGCAGTCGCGATTGCGCGTCTCGACATCCGGACCGCCGGTTTCGCCGTAGCCGATGCGGGTCGGCATCACGACCAGCCAGCCGTGCTCGACGAAGAACCGGGACGCGAGCGGGAACCGCGCGCGTCCCATCGTCGTCCGCTCCGGTCCCCGACCGTGGCTGAGGACCAGGATCGGCGAGCGCTCGCGAGCCGTGTCGCGCAGCAGCGTCACGACGACGTCGTGCCGCACCGGCTGCTCGGTCGCGTCGGTCACCGCGACCGGCACGCGATGGACTTCCTCGACGATCGCGGCGCGCGCGGTCGGCGCGACGAGGATCGTCGCGACGGCGACGATGGCGACGACGCCGGTCAATGCAGCGGCAGCGGTTGCGGCGGCGATACAGCGGAGCGGGACGCGCATGACGAGTAGGCAGCGACGAGGAAGACCGCAGCGTACGCGGAACCTGCGCGCCTCGGAGTCGGTCGCGACGCCGTTCCCGCGGTGAACCGCACCACCATCGATCCCGAACGATTCTTCCGTGCTTACGTGGCCGACCGTCGGTCGCAGGTCATCGCTTCGATGATCAGGGACGACCGGGGCGACCTGGTCCGAGCGACCGCGGTACCGCCCCATGACGAAGGCTTCGTCGTGTTCGCCAAGCTGATGCCGGGCACCGAGGCCCGGCGCATCCGGGAAGAGATCGCGCACTTCGACGCGTCGCGCCGATCCTTCGAATGGAAGATGCACGCGTTCGATACGCCCCGCGACCTCGAGCAGCGACTAGCGGCAGTCGGCTTCGGCGCCGACGAAGCGGAGACCCGGATGGTCTACGAATCGAACGGGCGGTGACGAAGCCGGCGGCGGCGCATGCCTTCTACGACGTGCGCCACGTGGAAGACCGCAGCGGCCACCTGTGCGTCGACGCCTCGGCCATGGGCCGCCCGATCCTCGAACGCATCGGCTTCGAGCCGATCTGCCGCACGGTACCGATGCGACGGACGTCGCGCTGATCCGCGTACGCGGTCAGGCGGCGCGACTGGCCGGACACGGTGCGATGCACCGAGATCGGTCGACCGCGTGCAACGGCGAATGGATCGCGACGGTGGCATCGGCGCGCGGCGACAAAAGGACGGTCCTCATCCGTCTGCCGGCGTCGCGTCGCTCGCGACCCAGCGGTAGCCGTTCGGGCCGCCGCGAACCCGGCCGGTCGACGAGCCCGGGAATGCGAACTGAACACCTGGGCGTCGCGCTCGCACGCGTGATGGAGTGCCCACGCCGCGATCGCACCGCCGCCTCGGGTTCGGCGTCGAACAGGGTGTTGAGCGTCGGCCGATGGACCTGCACCGGGTGATGCAGCACATCCTGCGAAGAGCGCGTTGCGGCCATCCGACTCGAAGGCGATCGACGCATGGTACGGACTGTGGCCCGGCGTCGCATGGAAACGAAAGCCGGGGATCGCTTCGCTGCCATCGACGTCGATGGCCATCGCAAGGCCGGCGGCGATCACCGGATCGAAGCTGTCCAGTTGCACCGCGAAGCTGGTGCGGTTGCGCTCGTTCAGGTTGCGGCTGTCCTTGAACTGCGCGTGCTCCGCGCGCGAGAACACGTAGCGCGCGTTGGGGAAGGTCGGCGTCCACACGCCGTCGTGAAGCCGCGTGTTCCAGCCGACGTGATCGACGTGCACGTGGGTCATCAGGACGAAGTCGACGTCCTCGGGTGCCGCACCGGCCGCGCGCAGGCGCTCGAGAAAGCGCGTGTCGAGCCGGTCGAAGTACGGCGCGAAAGGCCGGTCCTTGCCGTTGCCGACTCCGGTGTCGATCAGGATCGTCCGGCCCCGGTCCCTGACCACCCAGGTGTGCACGCTCATCGGCAGGTGCTCGCGGACGTCGTCCATGGCCCACGACGGGAGCTGCGGGGTCGGCTGGTCGTACGGTTCGTCGACCCATCCGTGCGAAACAGCTTCGCCGGCGTGAACGTCCGCAGCTCCAGCTCGACCACTCGGGTGATCTCGGCCTGGCCGATGCGATGAATCGGGTCGGTCGCCATCGAGACGCTCCATGGTGTGACGTGCGATCGCACGGGAGCCGCATGGTACGAAGACGCACACGGCTCTATCAATCAGCTTGCGCTTTCGATGTTGTCAAGCCTCGATGACGAATGCGCCGCAACGAATTCGCCGAACTGAGCGTGTTCCTCGAGATCGTCGAGCGCGGCAGCTTCGTGCGGGCGGCCGCGCATCTCGGCGTGTCGTCTCCCGCGCTCAGCCAGTCGATGAAGCAACTCGAAACGCGGCTCGGCGTGCGGCTGTTGCATCGAACGACCCGCAGCCTGTCGCCGACCGAAGCGGGGGAGAGACTGATCGAGGGCCTGCGACCCGCCATCGCCGACCTGAACGATGCCGTCGAGGCGATCAACGGCCATCGCGAGAGCCCGCACGGTCGGGTGCGCATCACCGTCTCGCGCGTCGCCGCGGAGCTCGTGCTGCAACCGCGACTGCCCGCGTTCCGGCGCGACTTCCCGGATGTCGCGCTGGAGGTGTCGGTGAACGACCGCTTCGTCGACATGTGCGCGACGGCTTCGATCTCGGGCTGCGGCGCCGCGAGTTCCTCGAGCGCGACCTGCTCGCGCGACGGGTCACGAAGGACGAACGCTGCGTACCGGTCGCGTCGCCGGCCTACCTGGCCGCGACGAGTCGACCCCGCTCGCCGGGCGACCTCGCTCGACACGACTGCATCCGCATCCGCAAGCGGGTGACCGGGGCGATCGCGCCATGGCGCTTCACGCGGAAGGACGTCGTGATCGAGCAGAAGGTGGCCGGCGGCCTGATCTTCGACGACGCGACGCTGGCCCGCGCAGCGGCGCTCGACGGCCTCGGGGTCGCCCTGCTGGCGGAAAGCTTCGTGCACGACGCCGTGCGTCGCGGTGCGCTGGTCAGGCTGCTCTACGACTGGTGCACGCCGCGGTCGCGATTCTTCCTCTTTCGTCCGGCCGGGGGTCCCGCATCGGCCGCGGTGCGATCGCTGATGGCGGCGATCCATGCCCGATGCCCGTGACGGCACCGCTTTCCCCGCGTCAGCCGTGCGGCGCCGGCAGCGGACGACCCGGCATCAGGTCGTACGGACGCCGCCACCCGGACTCGGCCGCGATGCGCTCGGTGGACGCGCCGATCGACGGGTCGTCGGCCCGGTCCACGCCGAACTCCGTCGAGAGATCCAGACGGCCGACCATCGACAGGTCGGCCGTGGTCAGGCGATCAGCGACCGCTTGGTGTCGGTCGGCGAGGTGCCGTCGGCAGCGGCCAGCGCGAGCATCGACGCGACCTCGTACGAGTCGCCCGACCGGGCCCTGAATGCAGGCGATACGTCGATGCGTCGTCGGTCATGGCGAGCTTCTGCCCCGGGTCGCGGCCGCGTCGCGTCGGCCGGCGAGTCGTGGACGGCCGCACGCAGGGGATGCAGGCGACGTCGGCGGCGGTGCAGGGCGAACGGCGTCCGGCGCTCGGCGGCATCGCGTCGGACGAGCGTTCAGGCCACCGCGGCGACAGTCGTCGCGTCGGGCGGCGGGGGGCTGCCCACCGCCGTCTTGTCGACACCGCAGGCCGGGCAGAAGTGGAAGAACGCGTTCCGCCGGTTGCTGCATACCGCGCAGTGCTCGTACAGCTTCATGCCGCAATGCATGCAGAAGTTGGTCTGCCCCTCGTGGACCTTGAAGCCGCGTTCGCAGCCCGGGCAGATGCCCGCGGTGACGCTCTTGATCGCGTGCTCGTACGACACCGACTGCCGGCGCACGTCCTCGCTCTGCTGCTCGGCGAGCCGCTGGCGTTCGAGATAGCGCTGCATCGCGACGATGGCGTAACGGCCGACGGCCACCGTGACGACGATGCCGATCACGTAGCGCACGTAGCCGCCGTAGCTCGGCAGGTACGGCACCAGCTCGACGAAGAACGTGAACGCGGCGAAGAAGATGAAGCCCCACACGAACGGCCACGCGCTCGAATGGCGGCGCTTGACGAACAGCCAGGCGGCCACCAGCAGCGGCGGCAGCGTGATCGCGAGGCGGATCAGGAAGACCCGCAGTTCCATGCGGTTGAGCGCCGCCTCGTAGCTGCCGCGGGCGCCTTCGTCGAGATCGTTGCGCGACCGATGCGTGGCCTCGAGCCGCTGGTCGATCGCGAGCTGGGTGGCCTGCACCTTCTCGACCTCGGCTTCGGAGGCGCGCGACGCGGCCGACAGCGCGTCGAGTTCGCGCGTGCGCCGGATCACTTCCGGATCCTGGTCCGAACGCTGCGTGCTCTGGCGCGTCGCGATCCAGTTGTCGAAGCCCTCGCGCGCGTTGTCGTAGGCCGCCTGCTTCGACTGGCGCTGCAGCTCGAGCGTCGCGAGCCGCTCGCCCGCTTCGCGCGACTTCGTCTCGTCCGCGCCGATCGACGCATCCAGCACGGCGGCCTTGCCGGGATCGACGAAGCTCGCCAGCGTCACGCCGGCGTCGACGGTCGGCAGGTCGCGGACCACCAGCGACCCGAGGCCGATCAGGAAGCCCGCGAAGACCACCGCGACGATCCAGAGCACGAGACGGAACATGCGTTCCGGCGTGCGCAGGCCTTTCTGCGAAGCCGCGGCGGACTTGCTCATCGCACTTTCTCGCGGGACGGCAGCGGCTCGATCGACGGCAGGCGCGCGGTGACTTCGATCGTCCCCACGGCGCGGCTAGGGCCGGCGAGCGCTTCGAACGTCGAGCCGGACGAGATGTGGCGCGTGGCGCGCAGAGGCATGGCGGAACTCCTGGAGGATGAAACGACGGACAGGACCTTGCGACGTCGCGTCCACCGAGGCAACGCCAGCGCCGCGGGTGTCGTTCCGCTGGACGTCGAGGTGCACGTGCCGCCACTCACCACCGCATGGCCGCGCCGTCGTAGCTGAAGAAGCAACCGTTGTCGCCGCTCGCGAGACCGTCGACGGTCTTCCGGATGCCGCGCGCGCTGTCGGCCACGTCGAGGTCGGCGCCGGCGCCGCCCATGTCGGTCCGCACCCAGCCCGGATGCAGGGCGACGCAGATCGCGCCGCGCGGCCCGTGGACGATCGCCGCGTCCTTGGCGACCGAGTTGACGGCGGCCTTGCTGGCCCGATAGGTCGTGAAGGCCGCACTCTCGCGCGCGCCGATCGAGCCCATCCGCGAGCTGACGATCACGAGCCGGCCGCGCGCCGCGGCCACGCGCGGTCCGACGATCGGCGCCATGCGCATCGCGGCCCACACGTTCGAGCGCATCGTTTCGTCGAAGTCCTCGAGCGTGGGTGGACCGTCGTAGCGCGGGCCGCCCACGCCGGCGTTGTGGATCGCGATGTCGAGCTCGAGCGACGCGACGGACCCGGCGAACGCGTCCCAGTCGTCGCCGCGCGTGATGTCGAGTCGGTGGACCGTGCAGCCCATCGTCTGCAAGGCCGCTTCGTCTCCGGACTTGCGGACCGTGGCATGCACGGTGGCACCGACGTCACGATACTGCCGGGCCAGCTCGTGACCGATGCCGCGCGAGGCGCCGATGACCAGCACGGTGGGTGGCTTCCGCATGCTCACGCCGCCGGGACCAGCTCGATCGCCATCGCCGTCGCCTCGCCGCCGCCGATGCACAGCGACGCCACGCCCTTCGTGCCGCCGGTGCGCTTTAGCGCGTTGATCAGCGCGACGACGATGCGCGCGCCCGAGGCGCCGATCGGATGGCCGAGCGCACAGGCGCCGCCGTGCACGTTGACCTTGTCGTGCGAAATGCCGTGCTCCTTCATCGCGGCCATCGGCACGACGGCGAACGCCTCGTTGATCTCGAACAGGTCGACGTCGGCGGTGGTCCAGCCGAGGCGGTCGTAGATCTTTTGGATGGCGCCCACCGGCGCGGTGGTGAACTCGCTCGGCAACTTCGCGTTGGTGCTGTGCGCGAGGATGCGGGCCAGAGGACGGATGCCCAGTTCGTGCGCGGTCGACTCGCGCATCATCACCAGCGCGGCGGCGCCGTCGTTGATCGAGCTGGAACTGGCCGCGGTGATCGTGCCGTCCTTCCTGAACGCGGGCTTCAGCGACGAGATCTTGTCGAGCCTGGCCTTGCGCGGACCCTCGTCGCTGTCGATCGTGACGTCCCCGGCCTTGCCCTTGACGGTGACCGGCGCGATCTCGTCGGCGAACGTGCCGTCGGCGGCCGCGGCCTGCGCGCGCTGCACGGAGGTCGTCGCGAAGTGGTCCTGCTCCTCGCGCGTGAAGTGGTATCGCGTGGCGCAGTCTTCGCCGAAGGTGCCCATCGAGCGCCGCTTGCCGTCCGGCGCGATGTCGTACGCGTCTTCCAGGCCGTCCATCATCATGTGGTCGTAGATCGCGCCCTGGCCCATGCGATAGCCGCCGCGCGCCTTTGTCAGCAGGTACGGCGCGTTGGTCATCGACTCCATGCCGCCCGCGACGACGATGTCGGCGCTGCCGGCCTTCAACGCGTCGTAGGCGTACATCGCGGCGCGCATGCCGGAGCCGCACATCTTGTTGACCGTGGTGCAGCCGACGCCGACCGGCAGCCCCGCACCGAGCGCGGCCTGACGCGCCGGGGCCTGGCCCTGTCCGGCCGGCAGTACGCATCCCATGATGACCTCGTCGACCTGCTCGGGCTTGAACTTGTCGCCCATCCCGGCGCGCTCGAGCGCGGCGTCGATCGCGACGGAGCCGAGCTGATGCGCGGCCAGCGACGACAGCTCGCCCTGGAACGCGCCCATCGGCGTGCGGACGCCGGCGACGATGACGATCGGATCCTGATCCATGGTGACTCCTCGTGTTGTCGTGCGCTTCGCGCGGGCGGAACGACGACGTTCCGGTCGCGGCGCGAAGGCGGACCCGCGATTTTACGTCCGACGCGATCACAGCTGGAAGCCGGTCCACAGCACCAGGCCTTCGGCTATGTCGCCGAGGAGGCCGGGTCGCTCCGCCGCGTAGCGCGATGCACCGGTCCGCTCGCGCTCGAACCAGTCGGCGAAGCGCCGCACGTCGCGCGGGTCGTGGAAAGCGACCATCAGCTCGTAGTTGAGGAACAGGCTGCGGCTGTCGACGTTGGCCGAGCCGCACAGCGCCAGCACGTCGTCGACGATCGCCAGCTTGGCGTGCAGCATCTCCGGCGCGAGCCAGACGCGAGCGCCCGCGTCGGCGAGCGTGCGCAGCGCGCGCCGCCGCGCGATATCGGACATCCGGTGGTTGGAGCGGCCGGGCACCAGCAGGTCGACCGACACGCCACGGCGCGCGGCCATGCACAGCGCCGCCAGCAACGCGCTGTCGGGCACGAAGTACGGCGTGA
>CAHJXF010000037.1 GCA_903644065.1 Betaproteobacteria bacterium | reverse complement strand
GTGCGACCGCCGTCGCCGACGGCCGCGCTCGAGCGGTGCGACGCGACGGCCGCCGAGCGGCTGCCCGGCGTGCTCCGGGTCGTGCGGGACGGACGGTTCATCGCGGTCATCGCCGGACGCGAATACCAGGCCGTGCTCGCCGCCCGGGTGCTGGCGGACGGCGTGCGATGGCAGGCCGGCGCCGGCCTGCCGTCGCCCGAGCGCGTCTACGACGACCTGCAGGCGGCCCCCGCAGAGGAGTACGTCATCCTCGATCGCGGTCACCCGGCGGTCGACGGCGTGACCACGCTGCGGGCGACCTATCGCCGCCCGTACCAGATGCACGGGTCGATCGGGCCGTCGTGCGCCATCGCGCGGTTGGACGACGGCAAGTACACCGTCTGGACCCACACGCAGGGCGTCTATCCGCTTCGAAAAGCGTTGGCCGAGATGCTCGCGGTGGCCGAAGCCCGGGTGCACTGCATCCACGTCGAAGGCTCGGGCTGCTACGGGCACAACGGTGCCGACGACGTGGCGGCCGACGCGGCGTTGCTGGCGCGCGCGTTGCCGGGACGCCCGGTCCGCGTGCAATGGATGCGCGAGGACGAGCATGCGTGGGAGCCCTACGGCCCGCCGATGATCGTCAACGCGCGCGCCGCGCTCGACGCGAGCGGCGCGATCGTCGACTGGCAATACGACGTGACGAGCGGCACCCACGCGGCGCGTCCCGGCAAGGCCGGCGACCTTCTCGCGGCGACGATGCTCGCGACGCCGTTCGCACCGTCCGTGGCGAAGCCGCTGCCGCTGCCCGAAGGCGGCGGCGACCGCAACGCGATCCCGCTGTACGTGCTGCCGAGCGCGAAGGTCGTCCATCGTTTCCTGCCCGAGATGCCGTTGCGCGTCTCGGCCCTCCGCTCGCTGGGCGCCTTCGTCAACGTCTTCTCCATCGAGAGCTTCATGGACGAGCTGGCCCGGTCGGCGCGTCTCGACCCGGTCGACTTCCGTCTGCGCCACCTCGACGACGAGCGCGCGAAGGACGTCGTCCGCACGGCCGCCGAGCGCTTCGGCTGGCGCGATCGCCGGCGGGCGACGGCGCGCGGCAACGGCTTCGCCTTCGCGCGCTACAAGAACCTCGGCGGCTACCTGGCCGTCGCCTGCGAGGTCGAGGTCCATCGCGACACCGGCGTGATCCGCATCGTCCGCGTCGTGGCGGCGGTCGACGGCGGCGAAGTCGTCAACCCCGACGGCATGCGCAACCAGGTCGAAGGCGGCATCGTGCAGTCGGCGAGCTGGGCGATGCAGGAGGCCGTGCGCTTCGACCGGGACCGCATCGTCAGCCGCGACTGGGGCGGCTATCCGATCCTGCGCTTCACGCAGGTGCCCGAACGCGTCGACGTGCACATCGTCGACCGGCCGGGCAAGCCGTTCCTCGGCATCGGCGAGGTCGCGCAGGGACCGACCGCGGCCGCGCTCGCCAACGCGGTCGCCGACGCCACGGGCGTGCGCATCCGGGACCTGCCGATGGACCGCGAGCGCGTGCGCGCGATGACGCAGGCCTGACCGCGGTCAGATCACGATCGGTCGGTCGCTCAGCTCGTGTCGTGCCGCGACGGCGGCAGCGGGCGGGAACGCGATGGCCAGGGCGCCGCTGATCGCTTCGAGCGCCGCGTCGACGCCGGCCTCGAAACGTTCCTCGCGAAAGGCGGCGCCGGCCCGTGCGCAGACCGACTGCCAGTGCTCGTCCCCGATGGCCCGCGCCGCCGCACGGTCGGCGACGATCTCGATGCGTCGGTCGCAGACGTTGACGTACAGCAGGACGCCGTTGTTCTCTTCGGTGTCCCACACCCTGAAGGTGCCGAACAGGTCGAGGGCGCGCTGGCGCGTCGACATGCCGCGCCGTACCTTGCGCAGCGGCATGGCGGCCTCGACGATCAGGCGCACCTCGCCGCGATGAGTCGTCTCGCCGGCGGTGATCGCGGCCTGGAAGCGCCGTAGCAGCGCCTCGGGAAAGCGCCGCTGCGTCGCCCGTCGCGTCGTCACGAGGTGGCGCAGCGTGCGGCCGAACGCCATCACCAGTCGCCCGACGCACCGCCGCCGCCGAAGTCGCCACCGCCGCCCGTGAAGCCACCGCCTCCTCCGCCGCTGCCGCCACCACTACCACTACCACCACTGCCGCCGAGACTGCCGAGGATCCCGCCGAGCACCATCGGACCGAGCGAACCGTTGAGACCTCGGGCGCCCGTCACGTAGCCGAAGCGGCGGCGTCGCGACGCATTGATCAGGGCCACCACCAGGAACAGGATCACGAGTCCGCCGAAACTCAGTCCGCCGGTCGTGGCCGTGCCCGGGCCCACGCTCGGCGTCGCGGCGGGCAACGCCTCGCCCTCGAGCAGCGATTCGATGCGCCCGATCGCGGCGACCAGGCCGCCGTAATAATCGTTGGCCCGGAAATGCGGCGCGAGGACCTCGTCGATGATGCGTCGCGAGCGCTCGTCGGTGACCGTGCCCTCGAGTCCCCGGCCGACTTCGATCCGCACCCGTCGCAGGTCGCGCGGGTTGTCCTTCGCCACGATCAGGATCACGCCGTCCGCGATCCGGCGGCGCCCGATCTTCCACGCCTCGGCGACGCGGATGCCGTACTGCTCGATGGCTTCGGGCGCCGTGCTGGCGACGGTCAGCACCGCGATCTGCGTGCCCTTGCGCGCCTCGTAGTCGGCGAGCGTCGATTCGAGCGCGGCGCGCTGATCGGGCGTCATCAGTGCGGCCGCATCGACCACTTGCGCGGTCAACGGCGGAATGGCCGCCTCCTGGGCCGACACCGCCATCGACGCGCCGATCGAGGCCAGCGCGCAGAGGGCACGTGCGAGACGGCGCCGCATCGCGAGGATCACGCCCGAACGCCTAGAACTTGACGGTCGGGGCCGTCGAAATGCTCTTCTCGTTCTCGACGGTGAAGTTTTCCTTCGCCTGGTAACCGAACACCTTGGCCGTCAGGTTGTTGGGGAACTGGCGGACCGTGACGTTGTAGTCGCGCACCGACTGGATGTAGCGGTTGCGCGCGACGGTGATGCGATTCTCGGTGCCTTCGAGCTGCGACTGCAGGTCGCGGAAATTCTGGTCCGACTTGAGTTGCGGATAGTTTTCCGACACCGCGATCAGGCGCGACAGGGCACCCGTGAGCTGGCCCTGCGCCTCCTGGAACCGCTTGAAGGCGGCCGGGTCGTTCAGCGTCTCGGGCGTCACCTGGATGCTGGTCGCCTTCGAGCGCGCCTCCGTGACGCCGATCAGCACGTCCTTCTCCTGCGCCGCATAGCCCTTCACGGTGTTGACCAGGTTGGGCACGAGGTCGGCCCGACGCTGGTACTGGTTGACCACCTCGCTCCAGGCGGCCTTGGTGCCCTCGTCCTTGGACTGGAAATCGTTGTAGCCGCAGGCCGACAGCGCACAGCAGGCGAGGGCGACGAGGAGGCGTGGCGACCACGCGGACGACGAGGACCGCAGGAGACGGATCATGAACAGGGCTTTCGTGGAGCGACAGGTTTTGCGAGCGACCGACCGTCGTGGCGCCGCGACGGGCGAACGCACCGCCGGCACGCGATCGTCCGGACGGGGCACGCGGCCCCGCCGGAAAGCGGATTTACGACGTCGAGCTGGTGACCCGATCCCACGCGGCGCGGGCCGCGTGCTTCGCGTCTTCCCACTTCGCATGTCCTTCGCCCTTCATGCCGGCGTAGTCCTGGGCGAGCGACGGTTCGACTTCGTCGAAGCTCTTGTTGGCGTACTTGTCGCGGTTCTGGCCGCCCAGCCGGTAGGCCGGCTCGTAGGCGTCGTAGTCCTGTCCCTCGACGTAGTACGGTTGCTTGGCATGATGGTCGCGCCAGTGGTTCGCCTCGACGGTGGGGTCGATGCGTTCGGCGACGGCCTTGCCGCCCAGCCCGCCGATGACGGCGCCGACGGCGGCACCGACCGCGGTGCCGATCGGTCCTGCCGCGAGCGTGCCGGCGGCGGCGCCGGTCGCGATACCACCCGCGGTGGCGCCGATGCCGACGCCCACCGGGTGTGCACCGGGTTCGCCGGTGATCGGGTCGAGATTGCCTTTCTGCGATTCGTCGGACGTGCTCATGGTGACTCCTGAAGTGGGTGAATGCGAAGTGGTCCTGCGACAGCTTAACGTGGAGAAGCGCGCGGCGACGGCCGGGACGCGTCGGCGCAAGGATGGACCAACGGTCGGCGCGCAACGCGGTCTGCGCCGATCGGACGCGCCGCGAGCGGCGTTCGTTGAGGCAAACTGCATCGCTTCGGCGGCGACGACGAACCGGATGCGATGCTCGGGGTGAAGTGCCTTCGCGCCGCTCCGCCGCCGCCGGCTGGCCGGATCGCGCTGCGCGAGCCGGATCGACGACGACGCGATCGAGCGCGGCGGCGGCTCCTGTCCTGGCTCGCCCGCACCGCGACACACGAGGCACCATGTCCGACGACCTGTCATCCCCCTTGCTGTTCACCTGCGACGACGGCGTCGCCCGCCTGCGTCTCGATCGACCGGCGCAGCTCAACACCATCAACACCGCGATGTCGCAGGCGTTCGTGGCGGCCTGTCGTGCCATCGCCAACGACCCGTCGGTGCGGGTGGTCGTGCTGAGCGGCGCCGGGCGCGGCTTCGGCGCGGGCGGCGACCTGACGGAGCTCCGAAGCGGTGGCGAAGCGGCCGCGACCGCGCTGATCGAGCCGATGCACGAGGCCGTGAAGATGCTGGCCGCGCTCGACGCTCCGGTGATCGCGAGCCTGCACGGCATGGTGGCCGGCGGCAGCTTCAGCCTGGCGATGGCCTGCGACCTCGCGATCGCGGCCGAAGGCACGCGCTTCAACCTCGCCTACGTCAACCTCGGCGCCAGCTGCGACCTGTCGAGCTCGTACCACCTGCCGCGCGTGGTGGGCCTGCGCAGAGCGCTCGGCATCGCGCTGCTCGGCGAGTCGATCGACGCCGCGGAAGCGCTGGCGATGGGTCTCGTCAACCGTGTGGTGCCGGTCGACCGCCTGGCCGACGAGACCGAGACGCTGGTGCGGCGCTTCGCCACGGGGCCGACGCGGGCCATCGGCCGGTTGAAGCGGCTGTTCCGCGAATCGCTGCAGAACGATCTCGCGTCGCAGCTCGAACACGAGAGCGCGGCGTTTCGCGACGGCACGCGCTCTCGTGACTTCGGCGAAGGGCTCGACGCTTTCTTCGCCAAGCGGGCGCCGCGCTTCGAAGGCCGCTGACGGCGGGCCGTCGGGCGGTGAACTTTGTCGTTGCCCGGTGCTCGACGGGTACCACGAAAACTCGAGGAGGACCGAATGGAACCGATGAAGCCGATGGAACCCATGAAGCCGATGGAGCCCATGAAGCCGATGGAACCCATGAAGCCGATGAAGCCGATGGAACCCATGAAGGCACCCGATGCCTGGTGGCCGAAGGACCTCGGCACGCCGAGCAGCAGCGGCTCGCAGAACGACAC
Organism: Betaproteobacteria bacterium; assembly: GCA_903644065.1. Classification (GTDB taxonomy): domain Bacteria; phylum Pseudomonadota; class Gammaproteobacteria; order Burkholderiales; family Burkholderiaceae_D; genus CAHJXF01. The sequence goes on along the minus strand of CAHJXF010000037.1, from coordinate 12,214 downwards.
GCGCTATGCGTACTTCGACGACCGGCACCGGCTCGTGGTCGACAGCGGCGGGCAGGTGACGACCTACGACACGGGCTCGCATCGCATCGACGGCTTCGGACAGCAGCAGAGCGGCGGCAGCGACATGAGCTTCGCGTCCGACCGGGGGCCGGTCGATCTCAAGTCGCTGAAGGCGGTCGGCTGATCGCGACGCGTCAGGCGCCTTCGCGGAACACCACGGTGCGGCGACCGTTCTGCAGCACGCGGTGTTCCGCGTGCCACAGCACGGCACGCGACAGCACGATGCTCTCGACGTCCTTGCCGATACGGACGAAGGCATCGCCCGTCAGTCCGTGGCCGACCCGCACCGTGTCCTGCTCGATGATCGGCCCTTCGTCGAGGTCGCTGGTCACGTAGTGCGCCGTGGCGCCCACCACCTTCACGCCGCGTTCGTAAGCCTGGTGGTAGGGCTTCGCCCCCTTGAAGCTCGGCAGGAACGAGTGGTGGATGTTGATGCAGCGACCCTGCAGCTCGCGGCACATCGCGTCCGACAGGATCTGCATGTAGCGCGCGAGGACCGTGAGTTCGGCGCCGCTGTCGCGTACCACGTGGAGGATGCGCGCCTCCTGCGCCGCCTTGTCGGCGCCGACCGGCAACCAGTGGTACGGGATGCCGTACCACTCGACCATGCTGCGCAGGTCGTCGTGATTCGACACGACGCCGACGACCTCGATCGGCATCTCGCCGGCCTGCCACTGGTGCAGCAGGTGGTTCAGGCAATGACCCTGCTTCGAGACCGCGAACAGCACCTTCAGGCGCGCGTCGGCCGGATGCAGTTTCAGCTCCGCGTCGAAACGCCGCACCACCGGAGCCATCACCTCGGCGAAGTCGTCGATGGTCGTGAAGCGCGAGCCGGTCGGCCGGAACCCCGTGCGCATGAAGAACAGACCGGTCGTCTCGTCGCCGAAGTGCGACGACTCGGTGATGAAGGCGTCGGCCGACGCGAGCGCGGACGCGGCGGCCGCGACGATGCCGACGGCATCGCGGCAACGAAGGGTGAGGATGAAGCTCTGCGGCACGGTGCGGCCCCGGATGAGTGACTCGGTCGTCGGCAGGCGCGGCGGCTCAGCAGACATCGACGAACGCTAGAAGAGCCCGACGATGCGTCCGTCGTCGTCCACGTCGATCGCGTTCGACGACGGGACGGCCGGCAGGCCGGGCATGGTGAGGATCTCGCCGCACACCAGCACCACGAACTCGGCACCGGCGGCCAGACGCACCTCGCGGATGTCGAGCACGTGGTCGGTGGGCGCCCCGCGTCGCGTGGCGTCGGTCGAGAACGAGTACTGGGTCTTCGCGATGCAGATCGGCAGGCGACCGTAGCCCTCGGCCTGCAGTCGGTCGATCTCGGCACGCACGCGGGCATCGGCGGCGATGCCGCGCGCCCCGTAGATCCTCGTCGCGACCGCCTCGCACTTGTCCCACAGCGTCGCGTCGTCCTCGTAGACGAAGCGAAAGCGGCTCGGGGTCGTGTCGACGACGCGGACGACCTCGCGGGCCAGCGCCTCGGCGCCGGCGCCGCCGTCGGACCAGTGGGTCGCGAGGACGGTCGGCACGTCGAGCCGCGCGAGCAGACGCGCGAGCAGCTCCCATTCGGCCGGCGTGTCGCGCACGAAGTGGTTGACCGCGACGACGCACGGCAGCCCGTAGTGCTCGCGCACGTTATGGAGATGGCGCTCGAGGTTGGCCAGGCCGCGCTCGATCGCGGCCAGGTCTTCGCGCTGCAGGTCGGCCGCCGCGACGCCGCCGTGGAACTTGATCGCGCGGATGCTCGCCACCAGCACCAGCGCATCCGGTCGCAGGCCCGACTTGCGGCACTTGATGTCGACGAACTTCTCCGCCCCGAGGTCGGCGCCGAACCCGGCCTCGGTGACCACGTAGTCGCCAAGCTTGAGCGCCGCCCGGGTGGCGATCACCGAGTTGCAGCCGTGCGCGATGTTGGCGAACGGGCCGCCGTGGAGGATCGCCGGATTGTTCTCGAGCGTCTGCACGAGGTTGGGCTTGATGGCGTCGCGCAGCAGCGCGGTCATCGCGCCCTGGGCGTTCAGGTCGCGCGCCGTCACGGGCCGGCGGTCGCGCGTCTGCGCGACGACGACGCGACCGATGCGGGCCTTCAGGTCCGCCAGGTTATCGGCGAGACACAGGATCGCCATGATCTCGGACGCGACGACGATGTCGAAGCCGTCCTCGCGCGGATAGCCGTTGGCCGCGCCGCCGAGACCGACCGTGATGCGACGCAGCGCGCGGTCGTTCATGTCCATCACGCGCTTCCACGTCACGCGCCGCAGGTCGATGCCGAGCGCGTTGCCGTGATGGACGTGGTTGTCGACCAGCGCGGCCAGAAGGTTGTGCGCCAGCGCGATCGCGTTGAAGTCGCCGGTGAAGTGGAGGTTGATGTCCTCCATCGGCACGACCTGCGCGCGGCCACCGCCGGCGGCGCCGCCCTTCATGCCGAAGACCGGGCCGAGCGACGGCTCGCGCAGGCACACGACCGTCTTGCGGCCGATGCGGTTGAGGCCGTCGGCGAGGCCGACCGAAGTCGTGGTCTTGCCTTCGCCGGCCGGCGTCGGGCTGATGCCGCTGACCAGGATCAGCTTGCCGTCGGGACGATCCTGCAAGCCGGCGAGATACCCGAGCGAGACCTTCGCCTTGAAGCGGCCGTACGGTTCGAGCTGGTCCTCGGGGATGCCGAGTCGTTCGCCCGCCAGCGCGATGATCGGGCGAAGGGACGCGCTCTGCGCGATCTCGATGTCGCTTTGCATGGGTTCGATGAGGCGGATCTGCGGGGCGCGCGAAGGGTAGCAGGTCGATGCGCGGCAGACCCGGGCCGCGGGTCAGGCGAGATCGGAGCGGGCCGCGTCGTCGAGCAGGTCGTGCGTCTCCGCATGACGCTTCATGTACGCGGCGAACATCGCGCAGGTCGGCGTGACCTTCAGCTGTCGCTCGCGGGCGCTGGCCAGCGCCGCCTCGACCAGGCGGGTCGCGATGCCCCGGCCGCGCAGGTCGTCCGGCACAAAGGTATGCGTGAACTCGATCCGCCGCGGACGCAGCGCATAGCGCGCGACCGCGACCTCGTCGTCGACCGTCACTTCGAATTGCCCGGCGCCCGGGTTGTCCTTCACTTCGCTCGTCGCCATGCGTTCTCCTCGAACAGGACCGGCGCCGGCGGCGACCGCGTCCAAATAAGCAGCGGTCATACCGTGCAAGCGGGATTGTCTAACGTCATCGTGCAGTGCCGCATATCATCCTCGCCCCATGTATCGCTACGACTCATACGACCAGACGCTGGTCGACCAGCGCGTCGCCCAATTCCGCGACCAGATGCGCCGCTTCCTCGCCGGAACGTTGAGCGAGGACGAGTTTCGCCCGCTCCGCCTGCAAAACGGACTGTACGTGCAGCGCTACGCGCCGATGCTCAGGGTCGCGATCCCCTACGGCATGCTGTCGTCGGCTCAGTTGCGGAAGCTCGCGTCGATCGCACGCGACTACGACCGCGGCTACGCGCACTTCAGCACGCGACAGAACATCCAGTACAACTGGCCCGCGCTCGAGACCGTGCCGGACATCCTCGCGGAACTGGCGAGCGTCGAGATGCACGCCATCCAGACCAGCGGCAACTGCATCCGCAACACGACGACGGACCAGTTCGCCGGCGTGGCGCACGACGAGCTGATCGACTCGCGGGCCGTGTGCGAGATCGTGCGGCAGTGGTCGACCTTCCATCCCGAGTTCGCCTTCCTGCCGCGCAAGTTCAAGATCGCCATCAACTGCTCGGTGGCGGATCGGGCCGCGACGCTGGTCCACGACATCGGCATCCATGCGCTCGAGCGGGACGGCGCGCTGGGCTTTCGCATCATCGTCGGCGGCGGCCTCGGTCGCACGCCGATGATCGGCCACGTGATCCGCGAGTGGCTGCCGCGCGGCGAGTTGCTCAACTATCTCGACGCGGTGCTGCGGGTCTACAACCGGCACGGACGTCGCGACAATCTCTACAAGGCCCGCATCAAGATCCTGGTGCGCGACCTGACGCCCGACGTCTTCGCCGAGCAGGTCGAGGCCGAGTGGACGCAACTCGAGGGCGGGGCGGCGTTCGTCCCCGAAGCCGAGTACGACCGCATGGAAGCGTTCTTCGCGCCGCCGCGTTACGACGACCTGCCGCCCGACAGTCGCACGCTGCGCTCGCAGCTCGCCGACAGCAAGCCGTTCGCGCAGTGGGTCCGCCGCAACACGTTCGCGCACAAGCGTCCCGGCTACAAGGCGGTGATCCTGTCGCTGAAAGAGACCGGCAAGCCGCCCGGCGACGCCACGGCAGAGCAGATGGACGCGATCGCGGACCTCGCCGACCGCTTCAGTTTCGGCGAGCTGCGCGTCACGCACGAGCAGAACCTGGTGCTCGCCGACGTCCGGCTGGACGATCTGCACGCGGTTTGGGAGGCGGCTCGCGCGATCGGCTGCGCCACGCCCAACATCGGGCTCGTGACCGACATCGTCTGCTGCCCCGGCGGCGACTTCTGCGCGCTGGCCAACGCCAAGTCGATTCCCGTCGCCGAGGCAATCCAGCGGCGCATCGAGGAGCGCGTCGAGTTCCAGGACTACCTGCACGACATCGGCGAGCTCGACCTCAACATCTCGGGCTGCATCAACGCGTGCGGCCACCATCACGTCGGCCACATCGGCGTGCTCGGCGTCGACAAGAACGGCGAGGAGTGGTACCAGGTCACGATCGGCGGCGCGCAGGGGCGGGACGCGGCGGTCGGCAAGGTCATCGGGCGCTCGTTCGCGCGGGCCGAGATGCCCGACGTGATCGACCGGCTGCTCGACACCTACGTCGCCCATCGTCACGACGACGAACGCTTCATCGACACGGTGCGGCGCATCGGGCTCGATCCGTTCAAGCAGCAGGTCTATCGCGACGGCGATCGCGTCGGCGCGCAGTCGGTCGCGCGGCCCGACACGCCGGCGAGCGCGTCCGCGGGTGCGTCCGCGGCCTCGACAACACCCGGTCATGCAGCCGACTAGGCGCGTCATCGAGGGCTCGCTGGCGGCGGGCGGGCACGTCGTCGACGACGCGTGGCACGACGTCGAGACGGTCGATGAGCTGCATCTCGCTGCCGACGGCGTGCCGCTGCTCGTATCCCGTGCCGTCTGGTCCGCGGAGCGCGACGCGTTGATCGCGCGGGGGTCGCCGATCGGCCTGAAGCTCGAGCCGCACGACGATCCGGCATCGATCGCGACGGACCTCGGCCACCTGTCGCTGCTCGCGGTGCATTTCCCCAAGTTCACCGACGGCCGCGGCTACTCGATCGCGCGGCTGCTACGCGAGCGGTACGCGTATGCGGGACCGCTGCGGGCGGTCGGCGACGTGCTGCGCGACCAGCTCTTCTACCTGCTGCGTTGCGGCTTCGACAGCTTCGCGATGAAGCACGAGGAGCAGGTCGACGATGCGCTGTCGGCCTATCGCGATTTCTCCGAGGCCTACCAGACCGCTGTCGACCGCACGGTCCCGTTGTTCGCGCGCCGTGCGGCCGCTACGCCCGGACCGTCGCACCGATGAGCTTGTCGCCCGATCTCGCGGCCAAGGCAGCGCTCGCCCGCCGGTTGCTCGCGCGGAGCGCCGCGGACCATGCGCCGGCGGTCTTCACGACCAGCTTCGGCGCCGAGGACATGGTGGTGCTCGACCTGATCGCCGGTCACGACGACGAGAACAATGCGGTGCTCGGGACCATCGGCCTTGCGACGCTCGACACCGGTCGGCTGCCGGACCAGACCTATCAGGTCTGGCAACGCGCGGTCCAGCGCTATCGCCGCAAGATCGAGTCGTACTTTCCCGAGGCGCCCGCCGTGGAGCAGTTCGTGCGCGTCCACGGCATCAACGCGTTCTACGACAGCCTGGCCGAGCGGAAGACCTGCTGCCACATCCGGAAAGTCGAGCCGCTCGCGCGCGCGCTGGCCGGTCGCGGCGCCTGGATCACCGGCATGCGGCGCGCGCAGTCGACCACCCGCTCCGACCTCGCGGTCGAAGCGTGGGACGACGAGCATCGCCTGACGAAGATCAGCCCGCTCGCCGACTGGTCCGAAGAGGACACCTGGAACTACCTGCGAGCGCGCGACGTGCCGGTCAACGCGCTGCACGCGATGGGCTATCCCAGCATCGGTTGCGCGCCGTGCACGCGGGCAATAACGGCCGGCGAGGACGTTCGGGCGGGCCGTTGGTGGTGGGAATCGGCCGACGCGAAGGAGTGCGGCCTGCACGCGAAGGCCGATGACAACGTGCTGGCGCAACCGGCCTGACGCCGTGACCACGACCACCGACGCGACGACCGACGACGCGACGAGCGCGGAAGCGCCGACCTGCGACACGGCGACCTCCGACACGGCGATATCCGACACGGCTATTTCCGCCACGGCGCTCGTCGACGAGTCCCTCGACGCCATGCTCGCGACGCCGGAAACCGTCGGCCGGCGCTCCGGCGCAGTCGCCGTGCCGAGCGACGCCACCGTCGCCGCCGATGACGCCGCGGACGCGAACGCGGACGCGAACGCCGACGCCGACGCCGACGCCGACGCCGACGCCGACGCGGCCCATCTCGAGCGGCTCGAGTCCGAAGCCATCCACGTGATGCGCGAGGTGGCGGCCGAGTGCGGCAACCCGGTGCTGCTGTTCTCGGGCGGCAAGGACTCGATCGTCATGCTGCGGCTCGCCGAGAAGGCGTTCCGGCCGGGACGCTTCCCGTTCCCGTTGATGCACATCGACACGGGCCACAATTTTCCCGAGGTCATCGCGTTTCGCGATGCGCGCGTGGCCGAACTGGGCGAGCGGCTGATCGTGCGCTCGCTCGAGGATTCGATCGCCAGCGGCCGCGTGCGCCTGGCGAATCCCGACGAGCTGCGCAATCCGCACCAGAGCGTGACGCTGCTCGACGCGATCGAGGAGTTCGGCTTCGACGCGCTGTTCGGCGGCGCGCGACGCGACGAGGAAAAGGCGCGGGCCAAGGAACGCATCTTCTCGTTTCGCGACGCGTTCGGTCAGTGGGACCCGAAGAACCAGCGGCCCGAACTCTGGAGCCTGTACAACACGCGGGTCCACAAGGGCGAGCACATGCGCGTGTTCCCCATCTCCAACTGGACCGAACTCGACGTGTGGCAGTACATCGCGCGCGAGCGGCTGGCGGTGCCGAGCATCTACTTCGCGCACGTAAGGCCGGTGATCGCACGGGCGAGCGGCGGCACGACGGCGTGGATGCCGGTGTCGTCGCTGGTGCAGCCGAGGAGCGGCGAGATCGTCGTCGACCGGAGCGTGCGATTCCGCACCGTGGGCGACATGACGTGCACGGCGCCGGTGGAGTCGCACGCGACGACGGTCGAATCGATCATCGCCGAGACCGCCGTGACGCGGGTCACCGAGCGCGGCGCGACGCGGATGGACGACCAGACGTCGGATGCGGCGATGGAGCTGCGAAAGAAGGAGGGGTACTTTTGATGGACGCCTTCTTCGTCGTTACCGCGAACGCGGGAGTCCGGCGTCGTTCGCACCATCGCGCGACGGCGCGGAGTTCCCATGTGGTCGGCAGCGACGAGGTCGGGCGATGAACCTGCTCCGCTTCTCCACGGCCGGATCGGTCGACGATGGCAAGAGCACGCTGATCGGGCGGCTGCTCTACGACGCCAAGTCGATCTTCGAGGACCAGTACAGCGCGCTGGTGCGAACCACCGCGCGGCGCGGCGGCGTGGGCGGCAACGTCGATGCGGTGATGGACGACGGCGTCGCGGTGGACCTCGCGCTGCTGACCGACGGTCTCATGGCCGAGCGCGAGCAGGGCATCACGATCGACGTCGCTTATCGCTACTTCGCCACGCCCGAGCGCAAGTTCATCATCGCCGACACGCCGGGGCACGAGCAGTACACCCGCAACATGGTGACCGGCGCGTCGACCGCCGACCTGACGATCGTGCTGGTTGACGCGCGCAAGGGCGTTCTGCCGCAGTCGCGTCGGCATGCGGCCATCGCGTCGCTGCTCGGCATCCGGCACGTCGTGTTCGCGGTCAACAAGATGGACCTGGTCGACTACGACGAGGCGCGCTTCGTCGCGCTGCAGACGGAGCTGGACGCGATCGCGACCCGACTCGGCCTGCGCGACGTGCTGTGCATTCCGCTGTCGGCACTGAAGGGCGACATGGTCGTCGAGCGCGGCGCGCGGCTCGACTGGTATCGCGGGCCGACGCTGCTCGAGCATCTCGAACGCGTCGACGTGGCGTTGCCGGTCGACGCGGCGTTCCGTTTCCCGGTGCAGCTGGTCAGTCGCCCGGGCCTGCCCGAGGCCTACGTGCGCGGCTACATGGGCCGCATCGAGTCGGGGTCGATCCGCGTCGGCGAGCGGGTGGTCGTGCAGCCCGGTGGTCGCGAGACCGTCGTCACCGGCATCGTCACGTTGGACGGCTCGCTCGACACGGCGGCGGCGCCGCGGTCGGTCACTCTGCTGCTGGCCGACGACATCGACATCTCGCGCGGCGACCTCGTCGCGCGGGTCGAGAGGCCCGCGACGGCGGTCAAGGCGTTCGACGCGATGGTGTGCTGGATGGATGCCGCGCCGATGGCAGCGAACGGGCGCTACCTGATCAAGCACACGACGCGGACCACGAAGGCCCTCGTCGACGGCGTCGTCGGCAAGCTCGACATCGCGACGCTCGAATCGCGTCCGGCGAGCGGTGCCGCGCTGGCGATGAACGAGATCGCCCAGGTTCGCTTTCGCGTCCGCGATGCGTTGCTGGTCGACGCCTACCGCGACGACCACGCGACCGGCGCCTTCATCGTCATCGACGAGGTGACCAACCACACGGTCGCCGCGGGCATGGTGATGGACGACCGACGGGCCGCCTGACATGTCGACCGTCGAGACCATGGTGCGGCGTGCTCGGCGACCCGACGGCGGCGTCGGTCCGTCGCGGGAGCGATGTCGTCCGTCCTGATGCGTGGCGGAGTCCGCCTCCGCATGCCCGCAGCTCCTTCGCACCGCTCGGTGACCACGTCCGTCGAAGCGACGTCGTCCCGCATGACCACCTTTACGAGTCGCTCTTCCATGAATGCATTCCTCGGACCGCTACTGGTTCCCTCGCTCCTGCGCCGCTTCGCCGCGCCGACCACCGTCGCGATCACGCTGCTGGTCGGCAGCGCGCCGGCTCACGCCGCCGACCTGACGCTGCTCAACGTCTCCTACGACCCGACCCGCGAGCTCTACCAGGACTACAACAAGGCCTTCGCCGCGTCGTGGAAAGCGAAGACCGGCGACACGGTGACCTTCAAGCAGTCGCACGGCGGCTCCGGCAAGCAGGCGCGCTCGGTGATCGACGGCATCGACGCCGACGTGGTGACGCTGGCGCTCGCCTACGACATCGACGCGATCGCCGAGCGGCGGCTGATCGCGACCGACTGGCAGAACCGCCTGCCCGACCGCAGCACGCCGTACACGTCGACCATCGTGTTCCTGGTCCGCAAGGGCAATCCGAAGGGCATCAGGGACTGGGACGACGTCGGCAGGCCCGGCACCTCGGTGATCGTGTCGAACCCCAAGACGTCGGGCGGTGCGCGCTGGGCCTATCTCGCGGCCTACGGCGATGCGCTGCGGAAGAACAAGGGTGACGATGTCAAGGCGAGGGCCTACATCACGCAGGTGTATCGCAACGTGCCGGTGCTCGACTCCGGCGCGCGCGGTGCGACCGTGACCTTCGCCGAGCGGGGCGTGGGCGACGTGCTGCTGTCGTGGGAGAACGAGGCCGAGCTGGCGCGAAAGGAGTTCGGCCAGGACAAGTTCGACATCGTCTATCCGCCGGCCAGCATCCTCGCCGAGCCGCCGGTCGCGGTGGTCGACAAGGTGGTCGACCGGCGCGGCACGCGGAAGGTCGCCGAGGCCTACCTGCAGTACCTCTACAGCGACGAGGGGCAGGAGATCGCGGCCCGCAATTTCTATCGCCCGCGCTCGGCGGCGGTTGCGGCGAAGCACGCGGCGCAGTTTCCGAAGCTGACGCTGTTCACCATCGACGACACGTTCGGCGGCTGGACGAAGGCGCAGAAGACCCACTTCGCGGACGGCGGCGTTTTCGATCAGATCTACCAGCCCGGTGCAAAATGACGCATGGCGCCTGTTCGTTCGACCGCGCTTCCAGGCCTCGTCGCGAGGCCGCGACCACCATCGGGGACACAGCCTTGAAGACCATTTCGACGACGATCCGCAGGACGCTCGCCATCGTCGCCCTGACCGGGGTGGCGATGTCGGCCGCGCAGGCGGAGACCACGCTGCTGAACGCGTCCTACGACGTCGCCCGCGAGTTCTACAAGGACTACAACCCGGCCTTTGTCAGGTACTGGAAGCAGAAGAGCGGGCAGGACGTGTTGATCAACCAGTCGCACGACGGTTCGAGCAAGCAGGCGCGTTCGGTGGCCGACGGCCTCGAGGCCGACGTGGTGACGATGAATTCGGCCAACGACATCGACTTCCTCGCGTCGCGCTCGGCGGTGTCGCCGGACTGGTCCAAGCGGTTCCCGAACAACGCGTCGCCGACCTATTCGACGATGCTGTTCCTGGTCCGCAAGGGCAACCCCAAGGGCATCAAGGACTGGAACGACCTGGCGAGGCCGGGCGTGCAGGTGGTGATCGTCAATCCCAAGACCGGCGGCAACGGCCGCTACAGCTACATGGGCGCCTGGGGATACGCGAAGAAGAAGGGCATGAGCGACGCGCAGGCGTCGGCGTTCCTCGGCAGCGTGTTCCGCAACGTGCCGGTGCTGGACACCGGCGGTCGCGGCGCGACGACCACGTTCCTGCAGCGCGGCATCGGCGACGTGCTCGTCACGTTCGAGAGCGAGGTCGTGCAGGTCGACCGCGAGTTCGGCGCGGGCAAGGTCGATGCGGTGTACCCGTCGATCAGCGTGCTGTGCGAGAACCCGGTGGCGGTGATCGATCGCGTGACGCAGAAGAAGGGCACGACGGCGCTGGCCAACGCCTATCTCGACTACCTGTATTCCGACGAGGGCCAGGAGATCGCGGTCCGGCACTACCTGCGGCCGCGCTCGCAGAAGGTCGCCGCCGCCCATTCGCTGACGTTCAAGCCGATCGAGCTGTTCACGGTCGACGAGATGTTCGGCAGCTGGAAGGAAGCGCAGGCCCGGCACTTCGACGACGGCGGCGAGTTCGACCGCATCTACGCGGCGATCGGCAAGCGATAGTGCGCACGGCTTCAGCTCGTTTCGTGTCACCCCGGCAAAGGCCGGGGCGCAAGGTCGAATGGCGAGCGATCGGGTCCCGGCCCTCGCCGGACGGCGTCGCTGGATGACCTTCGCCCTCCGTCGCCCCAGCGTCCTGCCGGGCTTCCATCTCGCGCTCGGCACGACGCTGCTGTACCTCGCGCTGATCGTCCTGATCCCGTTGTCGGCGGCGTTCCTGAAGACCTTCGCGCTGACCTGGCCGCAATTCGTCGCCACCGTCACCGCGCCGCGCGTGCTCGCGTCGTTGCGCCTGTCGTTCGGCGCGTCGCTGGCCGCAGCCTGCGTCAACGCGGTGTTCGGCCTGTTGCTCGCCTGGGTGCTGGTGCGTTATCGCTTCCCGGGCTCGAAGCTGATCGACGCGCTGGTCGACCTGCCGTTCGCGTTGCCGACGGCGGTGGCCGGCATCGCGCTGACCGCGGTCTACGCACCCAACGGCTGGCTGGGCGAGCCGCTCGAGGCGCTCGGCATCAAGGTCGCGTTCACGCCGCTCGGCGTGCTGGTCGCACTGATCTTCATCGGGCTGCCGTTCGTGGTGCGGACCATCCAGCCGGTGCTGGAGGACATGGAGCGCGAGCTCGAGGAGGCGGCGCGTTCGCTCGGCGCCAACCCGCTGCAGATCTTCGTCAAGGTGATCCTGCCGACCATCATGCCGGCGCTGCTGACCGGCTTCACGCTGGCCTTCGCCCGGGCGGTCGGCGAGTACGGGTCGGTGGTCTTCATCGCCGGCAACATGCCGATGGTGTCCGAGATCGCGCCCCTGGTCATCATCAGCAAGCTGGAGCAGTACGACTACCCCGGCGCCACGGCGCTCGCGGTGGTCATGCTGCTCGCGTCGTTCGTGATGTTGCTGGCCATCAACCTGCTGCAGGGCTGGATGCGCCGCCGCAACGCGCAGGAGCGGCACGTCTGATGTCG